>CAYXMB010000045.1:0-9586 GCA_964466085.1 uncultured Ruminococcus sp. | reverse complement strand
AAAACTGATTCAAAGATATTTGTTCGAAACGAAAAAGCAAACAGCGTTGCGTTTATTACGTAAAACGGGCAAATGCCTTATGTTAAAGGAGAAAATATGGATCCCATAGCATTAATAATCATTATCGTCGCACTGCTTATTATCGTAGTTTCGAACTGCGTCATAGTGCCTCAAGCCAACGAATTTGTGGTTGAGCTTCTCGGAAAATACAGAAAAACGTGGGGAGCGGGTCTTCACATAAAAATTCCCTTTGTAGAAAGAATCGCAAAGAAAATAACCTTGAAAGAACAGGTTTTGGACTCACCTCCGCAACCGGTTATCACCAAAGATAACGTCACAATGCAAATCGATACCGTAGTATACTTTAAAGTATTCGATTCGAAACTCTATACTTACGGTGCCGTAAACCCGATAAGCGCACTTGAAAATCTCACGGCAACAACACTCCGCAACATCGTCGGAGAACTTGAACTTGACGGTACTTTGACATCCCGTGACACCATAAACGGAAAAATGACGACGATTCTCGACGAAGCGACCGACCAATGGGGAATAAAAGTTTCGAGAGTCGAACTTAAAAACATCATTCCTCCTGCGGAAATCCAGTCCGCAATGGAAAAGCAGATGAAAGCGGAACGAGACAGACGTGAAACCCTTCTTCAGGCGGAAGGTCACAAAGCCGCCGCAATTACGAGAGCCGAAGGCGACAAACAGGCAATGATTCTCGAAGCTGAAGGCGAACGTGATGCGAGAATCGCAAGAGCGGAAGGCGAGGCTAAGGCAATTCTTCTTGCGAAGGAAGCGGAAGCCGCAGGTATCGAAGTGCTGAAAAAAGCAGGCGCCGATTCATCCGTTCTCGAACTTAAACGTTACGAGGCGCTTATAAAACTCTCCGACGGCAAAGCCGCAAAAGTTATCATACCGACGGATGCCGTATATTCGGTATCGAAAAACGTTATGTTCGGCGAAACATGCGGAATAGGCTCTCAAACCTCACCCGACACAACGCCCGACATCACGCCGAAAAAGCCCGACCCTTGCTGTGACTGACGGACTGATTTATAATTTCGAAAACAAATAACCGTATAAACGATATGCCCCCTAAGGTGTTTGACTTTAGGGGGCACTTTTTATTCGTTTGTTTTTTCAAGTTCTTTTATCCTGTCACGGAGCCAAGCCGCTTCTTCAAAGCGCAAAGCGGCGGCGGCTTCTTTCATTTCCTTGCGGAGAGCTTCTATTACAGCCGTATTTTCGCAGACCGTAACGGGTTTCTCTTTTTGAGAATCTTTTTTCTTTCTTCCCTTTCCGTATTTTGCCGTTTCGGGAGCCGAAGAAACGGAAATTACATCCCGAATTTCCTTCTTAACGGTTTTCGGAACAATGCCGTGCTTTTCGTTATATTCCGCCTGTATAAGGCGACGGCGTGCCGTTTCGTCAAGTGCGCCTTTCATGGATTCGGTGATTTTGTCTCCGTACATTATAACTCTGCCGCCGACGTTTCTCGCCGCACGTCCGACAGTCTGAATAAGAGAAGTTTCGCTTCTCAAAAATCCTTCTTTGTCGGCATCGAGAATCGCAACGAGAGTGACTTCGGGAAGGTCGATTCCCTCTCTCAAAAGGTTGATTCCGACAAGAACGTCATACAGACCTTTTCTAAGGTCTCTGATAAGCTCGACTCTCTCCATCGTTTCGATACTGTGGTGAATATACTTGACTTTTATACCCTGATTTTCAAGATATTCGGTCAAGTCCTCCGCCATCTTTTTGGTGAGAGTCGTAACGAGAACTCTTTCACCCCGTGATACGGTCTTTCTTATTTCCCCTATAAGGTCATCAACCTGTGTTGAAACCGGTCTCACCTCGATTTCGGGGTCAAGAAGTCCCGTAGGTCTTATAACTTGCTCCACAACTTGCGACGAATGCTCTTTTTCGAACACCGACGGAGTTGCCGATACCATCACAACCTGATTAAGCTTTTCTTCGAATTCTTCGAAAAACAGCGGTCTGTTGTCGTATGCCGAAGGAAGCCTGAATCCGTATTCGACAAGGCTTGTTTTCCTTGCCCTATCCCCTCCGCTCATTCCTCTCACCTGAGGAATCGTAACGTGGGACTCGTCAATAAACGCAATATAATCTTTCGGAAAATAATCAAGCAAAGTATACGGCGTCGATCCCGGCTTTCTGCGAGAAAAAACTCTCGAATAATTTTCAATGCCGGAGCAAAAACCTATTTCCCTCAGCATTTCAAGGTCATATCTCGTTCTTTCCTCGATTCTCTGAGCTTCGAGATTTTTTCCCGCCGATTTGAAATATTCGACTCTCTCCTCAAGCTCCGATTCGATTTCCGAAAACGCTTCCTCGCGGTGTTCGGGCGATACGACATAGTGATTTGCGGGATATATCGCCGCATAGTTCACATATTGTTTTACCCTTCCCGTCAAGGGCTCTATCTCGCTTATTCTTTCGATTTCGTCACCGAAAAATTCGATTCTTATCGCCGTATCGTTTGAGCTTGTCGGAAAAACTTCAAGGGTGTCTCCCTTTATCCTGAACGTGCCTCTTGTGAAAGACACGTCGTTTCTGTCGTATTGCGTATATACAAGGCGGGATGCAATCTCGTCTCTTTCGACCGTCATTCCCACTCTAACACCCGTGATTTGAGACGAATATTCTTCGGGTGAACCCAATGAATAAATGCATGAAACACTCGCAACTATAATCACGTCACGTCTTTCGAAAAGAGCCGACGTCGCACTGTGCCTCAATTTATCGATTTCATCGTTTATCGAAGCATCCTTTTCAATGTAAACGTCCTTTCCCGGAACGTAAGCTTCGGGCTGATAATAATCGTAATACGATACGAAATATTCAACTGCGTTTTCGGGAAACATTTCCTTAAATTCACCGTAGAGCTGTGCGGCAAGTGTTTTGTTATGGGCAAGCACGAGAGTCGGACGATTAACTTTTTCTATAACGTTCGCCATTGTAAAAGTTTTTCCCGACCCCGTAACACCGAGTAAAGTCTGATATTTCTCACCGTTTTCAATGCCATTCACTAATTTTTCAATGGCTTCGGGTTGGTCTCCAGTAGGTTTGTACGGTGCATGTAAAATGAACTTATCCGGCACGGTCTCACCCCTCTCTTTTTCCGCTTCTTTATTAAACCGCAAAGCGAAAACGCCATTCGGCTTTTTCGAAAATATTTTACCGCATTTTACGTCAAAAAACCTATGAGGTTTTTTTCGTAAGGAATTTATTTTTCTCTGTTTATTCTGAAATCGACGGAACGTTTCAAATATTCAAGGTAATCTTCGTCACAGCACATTGCCTTCGACGGATCATCCGAAAGTTTCGCAACGGGACGTCCGTTGACGTATTGAAGCTTAATTACTATATTCAGAGCATGTTCAAAAGTATCGTTCGAACAGAAAGTGCCGATACCGAAAGAAACACGGGCTCTGCCTTTAAAATAATCGAAAAGAGCCTGCGCCCTGTCGAAGTCAAGACTGTCGCTGAACAAAAGCTGTTTCGTTTTCGGATCTATTCCGTAACTTTCGTAATGCGCTATTATCTTTTCTCCCCATTCGTAAGGATCGCCGCTGTCATGCCTTACTCCGCTGTAATTATTTGCCATTGCACGATCGAAGTCAAGCAAGAACAAATCTGTAGTTACGGTATCCGTAAGTGCGGTGCCGTTGTCGCCCTTATATTCGTCGTACCAATCTCTCATTGCATAGTGATTTGTATAAGCGAGCGGTATCGAATCGATGCCCTGATACATCTGAACGAATTCGTGAGCATACGTCCCGATGGGCTTTATGCCGTATTTTTTCGCAAAATAAACGTTAGACGTTCCGACACAATACGACGTCTCCGACGAAAGCCTTTTTACGACAACGTCTTCCCATTCTCTCGAAAGCCTTCTGCGACAGCCGAATTCAGCAAATTTAAACGAATATTTTCCGCTTTGAAATGCCTTTATCTTTTCGTCAAGCCGCCTTTCGGCGGATTTACGCAATGCCGTATAGTCAAAACTCATTCTGAAATACACTTCGTTTATTATTTCAAGAAGATATATTTCGAATTGCATTGCCGAGAACAGAGGACCCGTGATTTTTACCGACAGCTTTCCCGAAGGCGACAGTGCCGTTTCAACATAGTCGCGTATCGGATGCCACAACCGAAGAAATTCCACGTAATCGCTTTTTATGAAGCGAATCGTGCGAAGATAGTTAAGCTCGTCGTTTGTGAAACGGAGCGTGCACAGATAATCTATTTGGGAATTGATTTCTTCAAGCATTTCTTCCGTAAATACCGCATCTTCGTTTCTGCATTTGAAGTAACATTCGCCGCACAAATCGGTATGCTTGTGAAAAATGACCTGATCCATATTGAATTTGTAAAGATCGGTATCCAAGAGAGAAATAATTATAGGTTCGAATTTCACCGTCATCCCTTCCTTTCAACGGTTTCGGGCGTAAAATGCGGCATCATTTCAAGTTTGAAAAGGTTTCTTTTATGCCTTTCGTCAATTATTTTCTTAACGTTTTCGTCGGAAATTTCACCCGTTCTTATATATCTGTCGAGAACGTCATACGTAAATCCGAGATTTTCTTCGTCGGTTTTTCCGCAAAGCCCGTCAATCGGCACTTTATCAACGAGAATGTCGGGAAGTCCGAGAACTCTGCCGACATCCTTCACTTCGGTCACGGTGAGTCCCGAACACGGGCTGAAATCCCCTGCCGCATCTCCGTATCTTGTCGAATAGCCGACGTAATCCTCCGATAAATTACAAGTGTTCACCACTCTGCCGTTATGGCTTTGAGAAACGGCGTAAAGCACCGTCATTCTGACTCTCGGCGGTATATTCACAACACTTTGTTCGGAAAGCGAAAACGGCATTTCCGATTTGACGGCATCGACCGCTTTTTCGATGTTAACGGTGTAATGCTTTATGCCGAGATGATTTACAAGCATATATGCCATATCTATATCGTGCTGTTCCCCGCAAGGCATCAAAACTCCTATAACTCTTTCTTTTCCGAGAGCCTCAACGCAAAGCGCCGCCGCAACGGAGCTGTCTTTTCCGCCCGATATCCCGACAACGGCATTGCATCCCTTGCCGTTTTCTTCGAAAAAACGGCGAATCCATTCAACACATTCGTTTTTCGTTTTTACAGCATCAAACATATTTTACCTCCGATAAGTTATAACATCGCGACGTCGATTTGACAGCTTTGCATCGTTTCAATAGCCGCCTTGTGTTTTTCTTCCGTAACTCCCGCACAGCAAGTCGCATCTACCGTAATTTTCGCATTCGGAAGAGCCGCTCTCAGTATAAGTGCATTGGAAACGACACAAATATCGGTGCAAAGACCGCAAATTTCGATTTCGGCCTCTCCGTCGCAAAGTTCCGCGCGAATTATATTCGCAAGTTCGAGACTGCCGAAGGTGTTTTTTTTCACAATACCGTATTTTTTACCTTCAAGTGCCTTTTCGACGCCTTCGCAAAGGCGATGCCCGACGCTTCCTTCAATGCAGTGAGGAACGGGAAGTTTTTTACCTTCGAGAGTTCCAAGATAATCCTCTCCGTGCGTATCCAAAGTCACGTATATTCCGTCACCGTCGAATTCATTTATTTTCTTTTCGACTTTCGGAAGGATCGCCGTTGCCGCTTCCGAACCGAGTGCCCCGCTCACAAAATCGTTTTGCATATCGATGACAACAAGTAATTTTTTCATATTTTCACCCTCTATTCCAATTATTCGGCAAAGGACGATTAATTTCAAGCCCGTGCCGTTTTTGCAGATTTTCCGAAGTGCCGAAACGTTCCGAAAATTTTTCGGCGCTTCACCCGAATGTTTCCGCTCGGCGGAAAAACCGATTTTATTTTTTGAATTTCCGTACCGCTTTTGAAAATTCGTTCTTGACGAGAGACGTCAAATAAGAATTTTCTTCCGATTTAAGGGTCGATACGTACAGGAAAGTCGGAACGACAACAGCGCAAATCAGCGCATGTACCGCAACCGATATCCACCCGTATCCGACAAGCACCGCAGAACATATAAATTTACATAAAGCGGCGGCAGCAACGGTAACTGCCGTATAATAAACTCTCTTAAGAAAATACTTCGACACGTGAAATTCGCCTTTGAAACCGTGCTTATGTATTATTATGGGGTCAAACCACAGCATCGTAGTATAATCCGACACAACGGTACCTATAATTACACCGGAAATTCCCCATGACTCACCGCCTATCTTCACAAGCAGAACCGAAAGAACAAGATTTACCGCCATACTTACAAGAGGTCTGTACTTTACCTGCCTGAAAAGCCCCATTGCGGTTCTGTATTTGTCGAGAGCTATTCTGATGGCGAGAGCGTAAAGTTCAATTCCCATAAGCATCGCAAACTGTCCGCCGATAACTTTCCCTCCGCCTATCCACGACGTTATGAACTCATCCGCAACGACAAAAACGCCAACTCCGGCCGTACCGCCGAGAACCGATGTTATAAACACAACGGCTTTGAAAGTCCTGTATTCCGACTCAAGGTCACCTTTTGCATGAAGGCTTCCGAGACTGTTCACCACCGATTCGTAAATTTTCAGGAAAAGAGAATATATCGTCGTATAAAGAACGTAATAGTTGGAATAAAGCCCTACCGCCACCAATCCGAGAAATTTCGATATGATTATATTATCGGTTGATTTAAGCACGATATGATTGAGTTTGTAAATAAAAAGCGCCGAACAGTCCTTAACGACTCCCCGAATTTCTTCTTTCGAAAACTTTTCGCCGGGATCATCGTTAATGTACGGATACATTTTATTCGCAACGGCGGCATTTACGCTGTTTTGAATTATAACGGTCAAAAGCTGAATGAAAACGTAGAGAAAGAATATAATATGCGGTGCGACTCCGACTTTGTTAAGCACGATAAGAAGCACAATCTGAACGCTTCTCGAAACGACGGAACCGACGGCCGTTGTCATATTTATTACGTAAACTTTTTGATTTGCCTGAAGTATTGCACTTTTATACGCCAAGAAGAAATACGACGATACAGACTGCAAAAGATACAGAGAAAAAATCAGCACGGCGTTCACGTGAAGCGAGTCAAGTCTTGCGAAATCCTCCGCTTTTATGAAATACGGAAGCGCAAAAATCATTCCCACTCCCAGAACGGCAACGGTGACACCGATTATGCGGTAAGTCTGTTTTGAAAACCGAAGTATTACCGATATACGTTTTTTGTCCCCTTTTTCGACAGGCTCGTAAAGTTTATATAAGATAGCGTTGCCGACACCGAATTCCGCAAGAGTCAGCATGGATAGCAAATTTGAGAAAAGACTGCTTATGCCGAGAAACGAATCTCCGAGTATTTTTATAAAAACGGTACGGCAGATAAACTGCATAAGCATTGCGAGAACCTCTCCGCTTATACCGCTTGCAAAGTTATAAAGTGAATTTGTGGTCCTGGAATTTTTCATTCCGGTCTTTCACCTCCGTTTTAAATGCCGTTGCTTTTCCGAAATCCGGCTTTGCAATAAAGAACAATCCCATATCGGGACAAACTTTCACGAATATATTATATATTATATAAAGCTCCGTGTCAACAACCGAAATCACACAGACTGTCGAAACGAAAAGTCGGGAGGCGGTTAATTTGCCTCTCCGACTCGGAAAAAATATTTCATTTTACAAAAGTCATTCAAGCCATTCCTTTTTCGGAGGAGTGTAAGTTACGGCTTTGGGTAAAATATGCGCATCAACCGATTTTGCCTTTGCGATTTCACCGTCAAAGCATATTTCACGTATGCCGTCGAAAGAAACCTTTTTGCACCGTTTGAAAGTCAGATATTCGGCAAATGATTCTTTGACTTTGTGAGTTTTCGCATTTATGTGAGAGCCTTTTTTGAAGTCGGCCACAAGAGATATAAATTTCGGCACCGAAACGTTTTTTACGACTATTACGTCGAGAAATCCGTCTCCCGTATCGGCTGCGGGAGCCACTTTGAATCCACCGCCGTAATATGCGCCGTTGGCTATTGCCGCAAGGAGAAAATCTCCCGAAAGTTCTTCTCTCTCCTTTATACCGCCGTTGCCGACTGTGTTTTCGAAAACTATTTTCGTCTTGAAGCTCTCTTTTTTTATAAGGGTCGAAGCGACACCCGCTATGTATGAAAAGGCTCCGCCCATTCCGGGTATTTTACGTATTTTCTCGGCTTCCGACACAACGGAACAATCAAATCCCACGTTTGTTATATTTACCGAATACCTGCCGTTTGCGAAAATCAAATCGACAGGATAAGTTTTTCCGATTTCGTTTTTTTCGGAATACATATAATGGAGAAAATCGTTCCCGCTTCCCGACGGGATACCCGTAAACAGAGCGGTTTCTCCGGCTTTTGCCGCCATAATTCCGCTGACGGCTTCGCTCATTGTTCCGTCTCCGCCGTGAGCCACAACGTGAGCCGTCGGGTCTTTTGTCAGAAGTTCGGAAATAAATTCTTCGCAATCCCGCCGTCCCGTCGTGAGATAAATATCCTCACCTAACGAATCTATTCTTTTCTTTGTTCTGCGAAATTTTATTCCGCTTCCCGAAACGGGATTGATTATATGAACAATATGCCTCTCTCCGACGCACGCCGGACTTTCCGATTTTATTTCCGTTTTCACATTTTTCTCCTTTCGGCAAAGCGCTCGACGGCAGCCGTCGGCTTCATTTTCCCATTACGGCACGGAGCATTTCCCCGACATCGCCGTATATTCCTTCCGCACTCTCCCGACACCTCTCGCTTCCGTAAGGAAGCGTAAAGCCGTGATATGCCATTATCATGCTCAGGTCGTTATCATTGTCCCCCGCCGTATAAATATTATCTTCGCAAACTCCGAAATATTCCGCGATTTTCCCGACTGCTGTCCCCTTCGACACACCTGCGGGAGGGATATCGAGGCACGTCCCGTTTACGTGAATACTTATTTTGTCTTTCCAAAGACTCATAAGCTTATCCGAGAGCTTTGCGATCTGCCCGTTGTCACGAAGTCCCACGTTAATTTGCGAAAAAGCGGAATGGTTTAATATTTCACGGTATTCGGAGCTTTCCGCCGTCAGAGGCTTATCCACGTCGATTACGAAAGAGTGCTTTCCGTCGTTATATAAGAGATACCGGCACTCAAACCGCATTATCGTCTCCAAAATCGGAAGCAGTGCGTTGCCGTCACCCACCGTGTTTATTATCACGCTCCCGTCGGACGCCTCGACGTAAGCTCCCGTCATACATGCTATGAAATCGCAATACTTTGAGTATTGTCTTCTTATATCGTTTGTGTTTTCATAACTTCTGCCGGTTATAATTCCGAATATATTTCCTTCTTTTCTGAAATCGAGTACTGCCTTCAAACATTCTTCGGTAACGCCGTTCGGGTATTGATTAAACGTCCCGTCGAAGTCCGTCGCAAACAGCTTTTTGTTTTTCACGGTATATTGCCTCCGCAAATTTCGTTTATTTAATTTTATCAAAGCTTCCCGCCGTTGTCAAGTAAGTAATCATTTACTCTTTTTTTAACGTAAAAAGTCTT
>CAYXMB010000044.1:0-9816 GCA_964466085.1 uncultured Ruminococcus sp. | reverse complement strand
ACAGGGTGCCCCGTCGGCGGCAATGCTCGAAGTGCTTGATGCGGAACAAAACAAGAGTTTCAGAGACCATTATATCGAGCTCCCGTTCGACCTTTCGGACTGCATGTTCATTTGCACCGCAAATATCGCATCGGATATACCGGCTCCGCTGTACGACAGAATGGAAATAATAGAGCTTTCGACGTACACCGATAACGAAAAATTCGAAATAGCGAAAAATCATCTTCTCCCGAAACAGCTTAAGCGTCACGGACTGAACAAAAGCCGTGTGAAATTCAGGGACGATGCGATTTACGAAATAATCGACGGATACACGAGAGAGTCGGGCGTCAGAACACTTGAAAGGCAAATCGCATCGGTTATACGTAAAGCGGCCAAAAAAATCGCCGAAAACGAGGTAAAAACCGTTACCGTTTCGAAGAAAAACGTTTCCGAATATCTCGGCCCGAGAAGAAATTTAAACGAAGAGGCAAACAGCGAAGAACTTTGCGGAGTGGTCAACGGCCTCGCATATACTTCGGTCGGAGGAGACCTTTTGAAAATCGAATCGTCGGTTATGCCCGGAAACGGAAAAATCAAGCTGACCGGTACTCTCGGCGACGTGATGAAAGAATCGGCGGAAATCGCAATAAGTTACATAAGAGCCCATGCGGAAGATCTCTCGGTCAGCGAGGATTTTTACAAAACGAAAGACATTCACGTGCACGTTCCCGAAGGGGCGACGCCGAAAGACGGTCCCTCTGCGGGAGTCACAATGCTCACAAGTCTCACAAGCGCACTGAGCGGAAAACCCGTCCGTTCGGATATCGCAATGACCGGAGAGCTGACCTTAACGGGCAGGGTTCTCGCAATAGGCGGACTGAAAGAAAAAACTTTTGCGGCATATAAAGCGGGCGTTCGCACCGTGATTATCCCAAAAGACAACGTGCCCGACCTTGAAGAAATCGACGCGGAAGTCAGGGAAAAGCTCAATTTCAAACCGGTATCGAGAGCATCGGAAGTTTTAAGCATCGCTCTCAACGGTTGACGGAGGTACAGATGAAACCGAATATCAACAACACGGAGCTTGTTATAACAGCGGGAATGATAAAACAATTTCCGACAAGCGCAATACCGCAAGTCGCACTTGCGGGCCGCTCAAACGTCGGAAAAAGTTCTCTCGTAAATTGCCTTTTGAACCGAAAGAAACTTGCGAGAGTCAGCGGTGAGCCCGGCAAAACGATAACCGTTAATTTCTATGAAGTCGACAAAAAACTGTTTCTTGTGGACTTGCCCGGATACGGCTATGCAAAGCGCACCAAAGAAGATATTTTAAAATGGTCGGCGCTCACCGACGGATATTTCACGAAAAATCCCAACGCCGACCTTTTGAAACTCGTAGTTCAGCTCGTCGACAGCAGAACGGGACCGACGAAAAACGACGAGGATATGCTTTCATATATGATTGAATGTGAAATTCCTCATATAATAGTCGCAACGAAATGCGACAAACTCAATGCGGGTGAAAGAAAAAAACTCGAAGAAACTTTGAAACTGAGCCCTTACTGTCAAGATGCGGATGCAGTTATCCTTTTTTCCTCCAAATCGAAAGAGGGAAAAGACGCTCTTTGGAGCGAGATTTTAAGTCATGCTCAGCTCTGAAAGGAGTTTATATGATTATAAGCATTTTCAGAAATAACGATTTGAGAACGGCGATTACGCTCTCGCTTCTGTCGCTGTTCACGGTTGTTTTTTCTCTGACTTTTCACGAATTTTCTCACGCTCTGACGGCAAAATTGTTGGGAGACCCGACGGCAAAATCTCAGGGAAGGCTTTCGATGAATCCGTTGAAACACCTGCACCCTATGGGATTTATCTTCATGCTTCTTCTCGGATTCGGGTGGGCAAACCCCGTTCCGATAAATCCGAATTATTTCAAAAACAAAAAAGGCGGAATGGCACTTACGGCTCTTGCGGGGCCCGTATCCAACCTACTTCTCTCCTTTATTTCCCTTCTTTTATACGGCGTCGCATCGAAAGCGATATATTCAATGTCCGTTGCCGCATATGACAGGTGGGAAGCGGTACTTCAGATTTTATTGCTGTTTTTGTACCTTTCCCATTTGATGAATTTAAATCTTGCCGTTTTCAATTTAATCCCCGTACCGCCGCTTGACGGCTCCAGAATACTGTTTATATTTCTGCCGGCAGACAAATATTTCAAATTCATGAAGTATGAGCAGTTTATTGCGATAATCCTCATGGTATTGCTTTACGTCGGAGTTTTAGACGGCCCTCTCGGCTTCATAACGTCGGGAATAAGCGACGGAATGGCATATCTCGTAAACCTTATTCTGTAGGTGAAAAATGGAACAACTTTCTTACAAGCTTGAGCTTTTCGAAGGCCCGCTTGACTTACTTTTGTCACTTATCGCAAAAAACAAAATGGATATCGCCGATATACAGATATCCGTTTTGTGCGATCAATATATGGATTACATTTCGAAAGCTCAATCTATGGATATCGAGCTTTCAAGCGATTTTCTTTTCATGGCATCGGAGCTTATGCTTATAAAGAGCAGAATGCTGCTTCCGAAAACCGACGATACTGAGGAAGACCCCCGTGAAAAGCTTGCCGCCGCACTTCTCGAATATCAAAAAGCAAAACTGGCGTCGGGCATCTTAAAAAGCAGATTTGACGAATACGGCGGAAGAATGGCCAAAGAAACCATTGAAATCACTCCCGACAAATCTTACGTCGCCGACCATGAAATGAATTTACTCTGCAAAGCTTTCACAAAAGTGATGAGCGAAGTCAGAGTAACCGACGAAGAAGCGAAAAAGAAATTCGAACCCATACTCAAAAAGCGCACGGTTTCGGTGGTTTCGATTGTCGAAAACCTCGCAAAAAGGCTTCGGGGCGGAAGGAAAGTTTCTCTCGGAAGTTTCTTTCGTTCGGCTGAGGACAGGCTTGAGCTTGTTTCGATGTTTCTTGCGATGCTCGAACTTTTGAAATCGGGGCATCTCATTCTCGACGAAAACGCAATCGAAAACGGCGACGGCGTAATCGATGCCGCATCCGACGTTTCCGTCTCGCTTGACCCGTCGGCGGACATCGACGAACTGACAAAAATCGTTTCCCAAGAGTAAACGGTCTCCTTTTTTGAATATTTTACCTAAAGGCAGTGCAATAATATGATTGAAAAAGAAATCGAAACGCCGACGCCCGATACGGCATGCGGGAGCGACGGCGGATATAATTTATACGAGGACGAAGCCGAAAAAGCGAAGGCGAAAAGTATAATCGAAGCCGTGCTGTTTGCGGCGGGATATCCCGTAAAATACGAAAAAATAGCTCAGGTTCTCGGCACAACTCCGTCGAAGGCAAAGCAGATAATATCGGAATACGCAAACGAATACAACGGAGCGTATTCTTCGACCCTTCCGAGAGGAATTCTTCTTCTCACGTTCGACGATGCCTGTCAGCTGTGCACCAAAGAAGAATACAATCTTCACATAAGAGAAGCTCTCGGAATCAGAAAAGGCGGAAATCTCTCTCCGTCGTCAATCGAAGTTCTCGCAATCATCGCATATAACGAACCCGTAACGAGAGCCTACATTGACCTTGTTCGGGGCGTTGACTCAAGCTATGCGGTCACTTCTCTTACCGACAAGCATTTGATTGAGGTATGCGGAAGGCTCGACGTTCCCGGAAGACCGCTTCTTTACAGAACAACCGACGATTTTCTGAGAGTATTCGGAATGCAATCCCTCTCCGACCTTCCCGATGTATCGATAACTCCCGAAAACGAAAAGCAAAGGCAACTCCCGATATCCGAGAGTGCCGAAACATCGGGCAAAGAGACAAACAACGAAATCGACTCATCGGAAAACTGAAAACCGAAAGAAAGGAGCAAACGTGACGGCTCTGTTTATCGCAGTCGGGACAGTAGTCTTTCTGTCACTGATTCTTTTACTTTGGATAAAAGTGAAAATCAAGTTCAAGGACGACCTCGACATCGGAATTTACATCGGTCCTTTCAAAATAAAACCCGACTTTTCCGAAAAAAATAAGAAAAAAAAGAAAAAAAGCACCGAAAAAGTATCGGAGCCCGAAAAGACGAAGTCGAAAAAAGCAAAAGACATTATCAGAACGGTTTCCGACCTTATAGGAATAATAAAAGATTTTCTCATAAAAAATCAACGTTCGATTCATTTTTACACACCGAAATTTTACGTAAGAATCGGCGCCGAAGATGCGGCGCTGACCGCTCTTGAATGCGCAGGCGCAAAAGCGGCGGCATCGATGCTGTTCTCTTTCATCGACAGCGTAACGTCGATAGATGAGAAATGCGAAAAAAACGTAAATATTATCCCCGATTTTACAACCGAAATTTTTGAATGTGACGTCGAAATCATTTTCAAAACAAGACTCGCAAATCTTTTGAGAGCGCTTGTCGCAATATTTTTCGGTTTTATAAAGAAATCCGTTAAAAGAGAAATCCTGCAAAGTGAGAAAGGACAACAGAAATGAACGAAAGCAGAATGAGTGAAATTATCGAATCCTCAATCAACAGCCTGAAAAGCATAGCGGGAGCCGATACGATAATCGGCGAAGCTATAAAAACCGATGACGGCGTAACGATTATTCCCGTATCCAAACTTTCAATCGGGTTTGTTTCCGGAGGCATTGACGGCACCGAAAAGAACGACAAAGGCAAATTCGGCGGTGCGGGCGGTACCGGACTTACGCTGACACCCGTCTGCTTTATTGTAATTCACGCCGACGGAAAAGTCGAAATGCTGAATATAAACGATAAAGCGAGAAATTTCCCCGACCCCGTCGGAGATATCGTAAATCTCATCGAGAAATCACCCGAAATCATCTCAAAGTTCAAAGAAGTTTTCGGCAAAAAAGAAAATTAAGAGAAAAACTTGAATTTGTTGCCGTGATTTTCCCTCCGATTATCGGTTATTATAATAAAAAACGTTGACGGAGAATTATCATGACAAAAAAAGCAATTTCGGTTTTACTTCTTCTTATTCTCGTGTTACCGTCGGCAAATATATCAAATGCCGCCGATGTTTCGCTTTCGGCTCAAAGCGCATGTCTTATATCGCTTGATACGGGCGAGATTCTTTTCGAAAAAAACGCAACGGAGCGTCTTCCCATGGCAAGCACGACGAAAATTATGACGTGCCTTGTCGCAATAGAAAAAGGAAAGCTTGATTCCGAAGTCACAATCGACGAAAGGTCAGTCGGCATCGAAGGCTCATCGATGTACTTCGAAGCGGGAGACCGTTTAACGCTTAAAGAACTTCTCTATGCCATGATGCTCAGAAGCGCAAACGATGCGGCAACGGCAATTGCATATCATATAGCCGGAAGCGTTGAAGAATTTGCAAGTTTAATGAACGAAAAAGCCGCAGAACTCGGTCTTTCCGATACTCATTTCGAAAATCCGCACGGCTTACCGGCTGAAAACCACTTTGCAAGTGCAAAAGATTTTGCCAATCTTACCGTTGCGGCACTTGCAAACCCGACGTTCAAAGAAATCGTTTCAAGTAAAGCTCATACGGTTAAATTTTTAAACGGTAAAGAAGTTTACGTCGTTAATCACAATAAGCTTTTAAAAGATTACGACGGCGCAATAGGCGTAAAAACGGGATACACGAAGTCAAGCGGAAGATGCCTTGTTTCGGCAGCGGAGCAAAACGGCGTCACTTTTGTTGCGGTTACGTTCAACGCACCGAACGATTGGAGCGACCACAAAGCACTTTTAAACTTCGGTTTTTCGAAAATGCAAAAAATAACGGCACTTCAAAAAGGGCAATTACGACATGCCGTAAACGTTGCCGGGAACGGATGTATCGATATTACAAACCGAAACGAAGCGGAACTTGTCATAAAGACGGGTGCGAAAATAACTTATAAAATCTTTGCCCGTCATATCGAGTTTGCGCCGATTGACACCGACGTCGCGATAGGATACGCCGAAATTTACGTTGATTCCGTACCGGTGGCAAAAATACCTCTCTACCCCACATCAGACGTTGAGAAAGAAAAAACGCCATCCAAAATACAGTCATTTTTCAATTTATTCAAATAACTTTTTAAAATATGGAAAAAATCAGATTACAAAAACTTTTTACAGACTACGGCATTATGTCCCGAAGAAAAGCGGAGTGTGAAATATCGGAGGGAAAGGTACTTCTCAACGGTCAGACGGCAAAGCTCGGTGACAAAGCCGACCCCGAAAAAGACGTGATAACGTGGAACGGGAAAAAGCTTCGTCCGAAAACGGAGCGACACACTTATATTATGCTCAACAAACCGATGGGATATCCTACAACAGCTAAAGACGAAAAGGGCAGACCCACCGTTCTGGAGCTCGTAAAGGGCGCAAATTGCCGTGTTTACCCGATAGGCAGATTGGATATGTTCTCGGAAGGACTTCTTCTTTTAAGCGACGACGGTGAGCTTACAAACAAGCTCACCCACCCGTCCCACAAAATCGGGAAAACATATTCGGTAAAAACAAAAGGGAAAATATCCGACGAGGAGCTTGAGGCTTTAAAAGCACCCATGACGATTGACGGATACAAATTGAAGCCCGTGAAAATAAGGCTTATCTCACGCGGAAAGAAGGACAAAAGCGGAGCTGTTTATTCCTCCCTTGAATTCACGCTTTTCGAAGGCCGAAACAGACAGATACGGAAGATGTGCGATAAATGCGGCATCACCGTCATGAGACTTTGCCGTACAATGCTCGGAGAGCTTGAGCTCGGCACTCTCGAAAGCGGTTCGTGGAGATATCTTACCGATGCCGAAGTCGAATACTTAAAAAACGCATAAAATTTTACCGAGCCGCGTTTTAAAGCATTAAAATTTCACCGAAAAGACTTTATCCGCCAACACCGATAATTAAATTTCACATGAAAATCATGACCGTCTTCATAGCCGACAGCATAAATCCCCCCGACGCTCATTGTCGGGGGGGATTTTTATTTTTATGCATCTGATGATAACAAAAACCGGCATCCCTTTCGAGATACCGGAAAATGATTTTTCAAAGGAGTTCTTTCAATCTATTGCATCATTCTGTGAATTCTAAAATCTTTCCTGAATTTTGAGCATAAACAATATATAAATTTTCAATATCGCCCTCAGTCCCATAGTCCTTTCTTGTTGACAATGTAACTTGTTCACCGTTATTATCAAACGATACAACATACTCGTTATACCATGTCGGTATGTTTCCCAAAACAACTTTTCTTCTTTTACTTATAGTTGCAGGTCCCTCATATTGTATATATGCTTCCTCCGAAATATCTTTGGAATACGAAGCAATAGACGAACCAAAAGAAATTGTCAAAAAGATAGAAATCACTACTACACCAATCAGTTGGATATATGGAATTTTCTTTGTCTTATCTTCCTTAATTAATACGATAGAATAAACAATCATAGCAATAAGAACTATTAATAACGCAATTCCTATTCCCCATAATTTATTTACCTCTGATTGTAATGCTGCATTATAAGCTTCCACATTATACGAATGATTTGTCATTGTTTGTTCCTCCCAATTAAATCGAAGCCGAAATATTAAAGAAATTATCAAAAACATATTCTGTAATATCAAACGCAAGGTTGATTTTGAAACCTTTCTTGTTGATAATGTAGTCTGCTCAACATTATTCAAATCATATTAATCATTCTGCGAAATTGCAACAATTAAATTGGTGTTTTCCTCATAATAAACGGTATACTCTTTACCTTTTTCGAAATCCTGATTAAATATTTTCTTTTTAGAAAAAGGATCTAATTCTAAAAAGAATTTTTCATCATCGCAAATAAAAATATAATTCATTTCAAACGGGTTTAAAGACTTCTGCTTAGACTCACCTTCATAATAACCCACAATTGTTTCAACCTTAGGGTTTATTATTGCCTTAAATGTGCTACTGCCACCTAATATTATCAGTGCTATAGCTAATACTAACGCAACAATTCTTTCCCGGATTTTAAAACTTTTGCCAAACAACAGAATTATTATAACAGCTATTAATCCGATGATAACAAGCCATACCAATCTAATCCACAGAGCGGAATAGTTATACATATAGTTTTCCTCCGTTATACAGCCGCAACAGCGGGATTGACAAGAAAGCCGAACGCATTCGCTGTCTTAACACCAGCACTGATTAGTCGCTTCATTTTTTGTGCGTATTTGATTAGGTGTATCATTACCGTTAATCTCCGTATAGTATATCCCTACAATTTCGAGATGAAAAAATTGTTTTTTAACACATGACAAACATTGACACGGTTCACGCTAAATCAAGCGGTCTTATATTTATTTTACACTTACTTATAATTTCGGTTATTTCTTCTGTTAAATCATTCAAGATCATCATATTTTCATGAGTGATTGCAGAAAAAATAACCTTTTTATCTTTGTAGAAAGATAAATCCTCGGGATAATCCGGCAATTTCCAAGATAAAAATCCTTTCATATTGCAAATAAACTTTTTAGTATATTCGTTTAATTCGTAAACATAAAACTTTTGACCTCTCTCGTAATGCTGAGGCAATATAAAATCATAAGAATCGCATTTGCAATAACTATAATTCTCAAAAAAATTTTTATATGATTCGCTCAAATCCTTTTTATGAACTTTAAAACTACACACACTGAAGTGTTGGCAGTTATTAAGAAAATAGCCGAGTAAAGTTCTATATTGTGATGAATTCAGCTCGTCTATAATCAAATATCTCATAAATGCGTATCCTTTCGTTTTGAAATTTATTACTTATCCGGCAATTATATAATAGACATGAGCACTAAGCCTACGCTTTAAAATACAGTGCCGCACCCAAAATTCCTATTCTCTTACTTTTTATTTGTACTTTTGTTTTTCTTAAAAAGGTTCTTGATTTTACTCCGCAAATCGGTTATCGTACCGTCATCGGGAAACGGTTCATCCAATACCCACGCAAGCTTAATTCCGTAAACCGAAATAACGAAATATTCATCCTTCTGCTCGTTTGGAATATAGCCGTTATTTATTATGATGTTCAAAAACAACTCTCCGTCTTGCAAATCAATTTCGTATTTATCGTATTCCGATATCTTACCGCTGACGGTATAAGCGACAAAAAAATAGTCAACCGCATAATCCGATGCATCAAATCCGGATTCGTCGGGACGTGAAATATCTACACCAAACTCGGAAAGGAATTCTTTGAGCTTTGGTAAAGCCGTTGCCGCTTGTTTGTAAAAATTTCGGCAAGCGGGGCAATCGCAAAGGGAGTGTTCACGGTAATATTCAATTGTTTTATCTACGTCAACATCCATTTTGCAATCTTGCTTTTGTATGAGCATTACAGTTAAACCTCCTTTGGTTATTTATCCGTCCGTTTTGCACAGTCGGCGCATCTTCCGTAATCACCCAACGTAAGGGCTGATAACGTTTTCTTTAATTCATCGTATATTGCCCGTCTTTCCGCACTGTCAACAAATCCTTCTTGCTCGATAGCGGGATTATATCCTTGATTACCGCACAGGTTACAGGTGTTAATATATTTCTTTGCCTTCGGATTCCATTTTTCGATATACAATGAATATCCCCTCTTGTTCGTTTTGCTATGTGACATTTTAATTTACCTTCGATACAAAACCGCTTGTTTCATCTGAATTTCCCATTGTTAACTGTTATCCGTAAAATCCGGCAATATGTCCTTGTACACAAAATATCCGCAAAGATTGTAATCCCCACTCCGTTTGATATATTCGACGGGAAGATTATTCTCTTTGATAGCGGTGTATGCGG
>CAYXMB010000043.1:0-9831 GCA_964466085.1 uncultured Ruminococcus sp. | reverse complement strand
TCGGAACGCTCCTCTTTTTGTTTCTTTACAAAAAAAGAGACAAATTTTTCGGAAATTCCGATTGAAACCGTGAATTCGCATTTACAAAAGAATAAAAAACGCACGTCAAAAAAGCGGTGAGGCTGTCATGCTTCACCGCTTTTTTTACCGATATTTAATATTACAAGTTGGAAACTTCTTTATTGTCGTTTGAGAGGATATTATCGATAAACGAAGAAACCTCTCCCTGCGGAATACCGAGAACAAAGGAAATCTCGCTGTTAATAAGTTTTGAAGCGGTATTCAGGTTCTTTTCGTCGGCAACATGAAAATGCTTCTTTTCTTTTCTGAATTCTTCTCTCTTGAAATACAGCATTCTGATAATGCCGATAATGCCGAGTCTGTCCCCGCTTTTAAGCACGGAACGGCAAAATTCTTTTCTTTCGGCATCTTGAGGTATCCATTCAAAATCCGATTTACCGATATTCGAAAAAAGATTTTCAACTTCTTCCTTTGACATAACGGGTCTCATCTGCGATACAAGCGGTTCGCTGTCGCAAGGAACGTAAATCGTCGATTTCCCATCTGCAACAGGCGCTAAAATATAATATTCTTTTTCAACACCGTCAAGCGGCATGGAGGTTATACTTTCAACCACGCAAACGCCGTGTGTCCCGTAAACTATAGCATCGCCCACCGAATACATTCCGAACTCCTTTGTGCTTTAAATATTTTCTCGGATAACCGATTTTCGTGTTGTATATATTTTATCACAAAAAAATTAAAAAGTCAAACTAAAACTTGAAAATTAAAGAGTGAAAATTTTCGGGTGCATCGGCAAAAGCCGTTACACCCGATATTGTTTATTCGATTCTCGAAAACTGTCTTTCGATTGAAGTTTTCTTGATTTCAAAGGCAACGGGCCTTCCGTGCGGACAGGTTTTGATTACTTTCCCGTCGGCATCGGGCTTTTTGAGAAGTTTTTTGCAAATCCAATCGATATGTTCGAAATCGTAATGCCTTCCGCCTTTTATTGCCGCTTTACATGCCGCTTGGTAAAGAGCTTTTTCGAAAAATTCCGATTCGGCGCTTTCAAGAGCATTTTGCCCTTCGGCAAGCCGTGCACAAAGTGCCGAGAAAGCTTCCGATGCCGATGAAAGGGGAATTTCAACGGGAACTTTCGTTATCGAGACTTTTCTCGATTCGTCGGAAATCTCGAAATCGAATCCGACAGAGCGCACATCGTCGCCGTACTCGAAGAGAAGCGGAATTTCCTCCGCCGTCAGCATAAGCTCTATCGGCACCAAAAGGAGTTGGCTTTCGATATCCTTTTCTTTTCTCCTTCTGCAGAGCTCATCGAAAATTATCCGTTCGTGAGCCGCATGTTTATCAACCAAAAGCATACGGTCTTCAAGCTCAATAACAATATAACAGTTGTAAACTTCTCCGACGATTCTGTACGGCGGTATTCCGTCGACGTCTTTCATCACCTCCGAAGTCAAAGAAATCGCATAATTCCTTTCACTGTTTTCGCTTTTTGCCGTGTGCTCCGAAGTATTTTCCTCTGTCGTTTCGTATTTTCTTGTGAAATTACCTGTTCTGAGAAATTCCGGAACATTGTAATCTTCAAGAAGCGAGGGTACGACCGTTTCACGGTCAAACATACCGCCGATGTTTTCGCGAAAAGCACCGGCATCTCCCTCCGCCGTGATACCGTCGGCGGAAACACTTCCCGAACTTTGTCCGCTGTCGCACGAAGCTTCTTTGTTTACATTTTCCGAATTTATGCCTGTCCCGTCGGTTTTTCCGCCTTTCGGAATATCGGTGTTTTCCTCTGCGATGTCATGGCGAATATTTTCACTTGCGCAAAATTTTGCATCTTCGGAATTTGCGCTTTCGGTATTTTGAGCGGTATCGGATTCGACAATACTCTTCTTTTCTCCGTTGCAGTTGCCGACGGCAAAACCGCAATCCTTTCCCGTATTATCGGTATTATGTTCGCCGTCATACCGTCGATATTCCTTTTCGAATGTTTTTTCTTTTTCGCTTACGCCGTCAAGAGTCGCTTGTTCTTCGGTTTTCGGACTTCTGATAACCGGCGCCGTTGCGTTCAAAATGTTTTTCGCATTTTGAGCGTATTCGTCGGAGCCGTAAACGTTGCCGATTTTAATTTCGGGACGGCTTTCCGTCACCGTATTGAGAGATGAGAGTACCGCATAATACACCGAATCGACAACTTCTTTGTCATTTGCGAATTTTACTTCGACTTTTGCCGGGTGAACGTTAACGTCTACGGCACTCGCCGCTATCTTGATATCGAAAACGCAAAAAGGGTATCTGTCGGACGGTATTTTGGATTCATACGCCCTTTCGACCGCAGAGCGTATAAGAGGGCTCTTGCAGTATCTGCCGTTAACGAAGAATATTTCCTGCGCCCTTGTACCGAAAAGCAAGTCGGGCTCACCTATATATCCCTGCACGGTGATATTACCGTTTTTTCTTTTCATCGGAATCAGCCTGTTTGCGACATCTTTTCCGTAAATCGATTGCACGGTATGTTTCAAAATTCCGTCACCCGGAGTAATGAATTTGACATCTCCGTCAACAACGTATCTTACGGCAATTTCAGGCACCGAAAGAGCTATTTTTTCGACAACGTCGGTTACTTTTGCGGTCTCCGTCGCATTTCTTTTCAAAAATCGCCTGCGTGCCGGAACGTTATGGAAAAGTTCTTCGACGATTACGTTTGTTCCCCGACTGCACGGAGTTTCGAAAAGGTCCTCAACCTTTCCCGCTTCGCTTACAAGACATGCTCCGTCCTCTCCGTCGGGTCTCGAATAAATTTTAAGTTTCGAAACCGAAGATATGGCGGCAAGAGCCTCGCCTCTGAATCCGAGAGTCAATATTTCATCAAGGTCCTTCGGCTCTTTGAGTTTACTCGTCGCATGGCGGAGAATGGCAAGCGGTAAATCGTCCTTTCCGATTCCGACGCCGTCATCCGATACTCTTATATACGACACACCGCCGTTGCGTATTTCGACAAGCATACTGTGACACCATGCGTCAAGTGAGTTTTCCATAAGCTCTTTGACGACCGACGACGGCCTGTCGACAACCTCACCGGCCGCTATAAGATTCGACATAAATAAATCAAGTACGTTTATCGACATATTCGGCTCCTTTCTCCGTTTTCGTGACGGGTTTTAAAAATTATTTTATAAGTCCTTCAGCGATTCTTTCCACCTGCAAATCATATTCATTGCTTCAATCGGCGTTATTATATTGGGGTCAACGAGCTTGATTTCCGCACATATAAAGTTTTTCTCCATATCGAACAAGCTTCTGTTTTCTTCTTTTATTATGGGTTTTCCCTTTACTATCCCGCTTTTCGGGGCATTTTCGCTCGGCTTTGCGGATTTTTCATCGGAAACGTTTTCCGCTTTTTTCTTCACCTGGCCGTTTTCAAGCCCGGCAAGTATTTTTTTCGCTCTCTCGACAATGGGTTCGGGCACTCCCGCAAGTTTTGCAACCTGTATACCGTAGCTCTCGTCAACGGGCCCTTTTACTATTTTGCGAAGGAAAGTAAGTTCATCGCCTCTTCTTTTAACGGCAACGTTATAATTCACAACACCCTTAACTTCGCCCTCAAGCTCGACAAGCTCATGATAGTGAGTTGCGAACATCGTTCTCGCACCGATTTTGCGGCACGTATATTCCGCCACCGCACGTGCGATGCTCATTCCGTCGAAAGTGCTTGTTCCGCGACCGATTTCGTCGTAAATAATAAGGCTGTCCCTTGTCGCCGAATTGACGATGTTGGAAACTTCCTTCATTTCAAGCATAAAAGTCGAAGTTCCGTTAGCAAGGTCATCCGACGCTCCGACACGTGTAAAGAGTTTATCGACAATACCTATTCTGGCACTTGCGGCGGGCACAAACGAACCGATTTGAGCCATAATGACAATCAGCGCCGTCTGACGCATGTAAGTCGATTTTCCCGCCATATTGGGGCCTGTAATAAGCATAAAACGCTCACTCTCCGAATTGAGATACGTGTCGTTCGGAACGAAATACGATTCGGACGAAGTACGTTCAACGACGGGATGCCTGCCTTCTTTGATATGTATTTCGCTTGACAAATCAACTTCGGGGCACACATATCCGTTCTGCACGGCACATTCGGCAAAGCTCACCAAAACATCAAGTTCCGCAAGGGCGATTGCGGTTTTTCTTATTGCCACCCAATGCTTGCCGACCGCTTTCCGCACAGACGAGAAAACATGATATTCCATAGCTTTGAGTTTATCCGATGCGCCGAGAATCGTCGTTTCGGTTTCTTTAAGCTCTTTTGTGACGTACCTTTCCATTCCCATGAGAGTTTGCTTTCTCACGTAATTTTCGGGTACTTTATCTCTTTGCGAACGTGGTACCTCGATATAATAACCGTGAATTCGGTTATTGCCTATGCGAAGATTCTTAATTCCCGTTTTTTCTCTTTCTTCGACTTCGAGACTTTTAATCCATTCGTCGGCGTTATTGAGAATACGGCGAAGCTCATCGACGTAGAAATTATAGCCGTCTTTGATAATTCCGCCGTCCCTCACGAGTGCAGACGGATTTTCGACAAGCGATATTTCAATCAAAGTCTTGCTTTCCCCTACCGTATCGATATTTTCCGAGATTCTTTTGAGTTCCCGCGACGTCGCCGTTTCAAGAGTGCTTTTAAGTTTCGGCATGGCTTCCAAAGTCTGATAAATCGAGCGTAAATCCTTCGCATCTGCGGTTTCGTAAGTTACTTTTGTTATAAGTCTTTCAAGGTCGAGAACTTTCGCAAGGGATTCTCTGAGTTCTTCTCTCATTACGAAATTGGACGCAATCTCACCGACCGCTTCCTGACGCATTCTTATTTTATTAACGCTTGTAAGCGGGTGTTCTATTATATTTTTCAAAAGCCTTGCACCGGGTGCACTTGAAGTTTTGTCAAGCACCCACAAAAGAGAACCCTTTTTCTCTTTTGCAAGCATAGTCTCGCAAAGTTCAAGGTTACGTCTCGTCGACAAATCCATTTCGAGAAATTGTGCATTTTCGTAAAGGTCGATTTTCGAAAGATATGAAACGTCGGTTTTTTGCGTTTCTTCAATATATGAAAGAACCGCACCCGCCGCTATAAGCGCATTTCTGTATTCGGGATTATTCGCCTTTCCGCCGAAATATTTTTGCGACTTCGCAAAAGCCTCGTCGGCTTTGAAAAGATCGGGACGCATCTCAAAACAGCGTGTATCGGCCTTTTTCTTCAGAAAATCGTGAATTTGCGGAACGTCGCTCATTTCGACGTTCGAAACAACCTCTTTCGGCGTATATGTCGCAAAATCGCTCAAAAGCTTGCGTTCAATATCTCCTTTGACTTCCGTTGCGTGGATATCGGCTGTCGAAATATCGACAAAACAAATACCGCACGAATCGCCTGCCATATAGACGGAGGCGAGATAATTGTATCTTCTCTCGTTCAAAAGTTCGGCTTCGATTACGGTACCGGGTGTAATTATTCTCGTAACCTCACGCTTGACGATACCCTTAGCCGTAGCGGGGTCCTCGACTTGCTCGCAAACAGCAACTCGGTACCCTCTCGAAATAAGTTTACCGATGTAAGCGTCAACGGCATGATACGGCACTCCGCACATAAGCGCTTTGTGCCCTTCTCCGCAATCACGTGAAGTAAGCGTTATGTCAAGGACTTTCGACGCTATCTGCGCATCTTCGAAGAACATTTCGTAGAAATCTCCGAGACGGTACATAAGTATATCGCCGGGATGATCATCCTTGATTTTGAAATACTGTTCTATCATCGGTGTATATGCCATACTGTTCCTCCGCCGATTATCGGCCGTAAATTCAAATTAAATCAGCAACATCCGCCGCAAGTTGAGCAGTCGTGAGTGCACTCGTCGTTATGTCTGTGACCCGTTACCGCAAATTCAAGCTCTTCGTAAACCGCTTTGGTAAATTCCTCGTAATCGTCGGATGCTTCTTTGTAAGCTATATATGCGGGAATTTCGGTTACCGTCTTGTAAATTTCATCTATTCTGTCCTGAAGGGGTTTGGTTGCTTTTTCGTCGATTTCCTCTTTTGAAAATTCAACCGCAAGTGCGTTTTCAAGTGCGGAATATTCCTGGAGGAGTTTGTTTATCTCTTTGTCGGCTGTATATTCCCGTCCCGCTTTTTCCATAGCGGCATATCTCGGATCGTTTTTGATAAGATTGCCGACTGCGTGAATTGCTTCCGTAATTTCGTTTGAAAGAATGATATCGTTCATTTTTTACCTCTTTTTGTATGATTTAATCTATTATTTCACCGCAAAGCGAAAAAGTTTCGGCTTCGGTGATTTTTACGTTAACGAATTTTCCGATGAGATTTTTATCTCCCGTAAAGTGAATCGGTCTCGGAGAATCGGCCCTGCCCGTAAGTTTTAAAGGGTCGTTTTCGCATACTTCCTCGCATAAAACTTTAAGGGTTTTTCCCAGAAATCTTCGGTTTCTCTCAAGGCTTATGCCGTATGCCAAATCACAAAGTTCGGAATATCTGCGGTTTGCCGTGTCTTTCGGAATTTGATTTTCCATTTTTGCGGCGGGTGTGCCGATTCGGGGCGAATAAATAAACGTGAAAATAGCGTCATATCCGACCTTTGACACAAGATCGAGAGTCTTTTGAAAATCTTCTTTGCTCTCGCCGGGAAAACCCACTATGAGGTCCGTCGTAAGCGTTATATCGGGGATTTTACTTTTCAGTTTCTCGACTATCGACATATATTTTTCGGCGTCATAATGCCTGTTCATGGCCTTCAAAATCCTATCGGAGCCCGACTGTGCGGGAAGATGAAAATGTTTTGCGACTTTTTCTTCTTCGGCTATCGCATCGATAAGCCCGTCCGAAACGTCTTTCGGATGACTTGTCATAAAACGAAGTCTGAAATCGCCTTCAAGCGCGCATATTTTGCGCACAAGCCCCGCAAAGTCGTCACCGCCCGGAATATCTTTACCGTAAGAGTTAACGTTCTGACCGAGAAGAGTTATATCTTTCGCACCGTTTGATATCAAAATCTTTGCCTCTCCGATTATATCCTCGACGTTTCGACTTCTCTCCCGACCTCTGACATAAGGAACAATGCAGTACGAACAAAAATTGTTACAACCGTACATTACCGAAAGCCACGCTTTATGCGGTGTTTTGCAAAGAGTCGGTATCCCTTCGGCGATTTTAAATTCTCCGTCGTTAATAAACTTGCGTTTGCCTCCCGAAAGCGCATTTAAAACAAGCTCCGGGATTTTGTAAAGAGAGCCCGTATCGAAAACGAAACTGACGTAAGGATAACTGTTCTTAAGTTTGTCTTTTCTGTGCCCCTGAGTTACCATGCATCCGCCGACGCCGATTATAAGGTCGGGATTTTTTTCTTTCACGTGACTGAATTCGCCGATGAGCGAAAGCGCTCTGATTTCGGCGTGTTCTCTTATAGCGCACGTGTTAACGAATATAATATCCGCCTCCTCAGCTTTTTCGGCAGGCGAATATCCCATTGCGTCGCAAAGTCCCGCAATTCTCTCACTGTCCGCCTCGTTTTGCTGACAACCGAGAGTCAAAACGAAAAATTTCGGAGCGCAATCTTTAAATTTAGGATTTTCAAGATTTATTTTCCTTATTTTCTCCGCGATTTCAAGCTGACGTGCAATAATTTCACCGTCAATATGAGAGCACGTCGGCGTTCTGTCCATTTCCAATTTCAACCTCGCTTTCGCCGATTATTCTTCGGCGGGAATATATTTTTCAAAATTAAAATATTCGACGTTTCCGTCGGTCTCCGACGTATCGTCCGAAGCCCGTATACCGTCGGTAAAATAAATTTCTCCGTTTTCGGTTGTAAAAACGGCTTCAAAACTTATCTCGGTATTTTTCGAAAATTCAAGTGCCGAGTCAAGTCCCATTACAAAGAGCGCCGTCGACAGCGCATCGGCCGCAACAGCATCGTCGCACAAAACCGCAACGCTTGTCAAATCACTCTCGCAAGGTCTTCCGGTTTCGGGATCGAATATATGATTATATCGCACCCCGTCGATTTCGGCATACCTTTCATAATTTCCCGAAACGCTGACGTATCCGCCGTCCGTATAAATATATCCTATAACGGAACTTTTGTCGGAAGGGTCGGTTATCCCGATTTTGTATTCCGATTTGTCGGATTTTTCCCCGACCGTGCCGACAGCGCCTCCGAAGTTCACAAGAGCATGTTCAACATCGGTTGACTTAATATAATCGCAAAGCACTTCAAGTGCGTATCCCTTTGCGATACCGCCGAGATCAAGTTTCGCCTTTCTGTCGTGCTTTGTGATAACGCCGTCTTTTATTTCTATTTTATCGCATCCGACGTGAGTCAGTGCCTCCGAAATTTCATCGTCGGACGGCACTCTCGCTCCGTCCCCCGTAATATTCCAAAGCAAAGTGAAAGCGCCGACCGTCGGGTCAAACGCACCGCCGAGTTTTTCCGAAAGCGAAAACGTCCTTTCGATAAACGAAATATCCTCATCGGACAGATAAAACAACTTGTCCGTTTCGCCGTTGATTTCGGAAACCACGCTGTCCTCATCGTAAGCCGAATAACGCCTGTCAAGCTCTGCGGAAAGACTTTCGCATTCATTGCAAACATTTTCGAGATATTCGGCATCAAGCGTGATTTTGTTACCGTCGGCATCGCTTGAATGAGTCAACAGTTTTATATTAACGTAGGTATTCATCGCAACGAAATCGCACGTGAAATAATCATCCGAATTATCGGCACATGACGGAATCAAAAGAACCGAAATTAATACAGCCATAATAAGCGACAGTAATTTTTTAAAACTCATTCAATTCTCCTTTTTGAAAATACCGAATCGGGCAAAGCGGCGAGCACGCCTCCCGTTACGGCACCGCATATTACCCCGCTTATCGCAAGAGGCACCGATAGGTAAATCGCAACTTTCACGGTAAAAAAACATGCGGCAACAAGTATTTGACCTGCGTTATGGGCAACGGCACATGCAATGCTTATGCCGAAAAAACTCATTTTCCCGTTAAGCAAAACGGAGACAAGACATAAAACGGCAAACGAAAGCAGCGCACCCGCCGATGAATATATAAAAGACTGCATACCGCCGAAAAGAGCGGACGAGAGGAAAACTCTTACGACGGTCACGAAAAGTGCGGTATACGGCGAAGTTCTGAAAAAAGCCAGAATAACCGCAATATTGCAAAGGCCGAGTTTGAAGCCCGGAATAAAAACGACCGTATTCAACGGAATCAACGTCTCAAGAAACGAAAGAGCAAGCGCCACGCAGATGTACGCCGTACACTCCGCAACACGCTTTGACGCTTTACGGAACGACGGCATCGGCATTACCGCTTTCGCTTGCACCGTCGCAAACTATCGAAAATCCGCCGGGCACGCATACTATCGCACTGCCCCGTTCTTTACCGATTTTACCCATTGAAACACACGTTCCGTCGGGGCAATCGGAGTTTGAAACCCAAGCGGTACCGTCTGCGACTTCTACGGTATATTCATATCCGCCGGACGTAAAATAATACGTCCCGTCGTCGGTCAAATCAAGCGACAGCACACCGCTGTCGGTCGTAACGGTCGCAAAATAGGAATTTGATCTCGAAGAATATATCGAAACAAGAACAATGCAAAAAACCGCAACGGCGGCTATCGGAATAATATCGAAGCCCGTCGGTTTTTTCTTCGGCTTTTTAATTTCCACGTTAAATCACCGCTTCCCTTTTTATAACATAAGGTAATTATACATAACAAATCGCCGAATG
>CAYXMB010000042.1:0-9949 GCA_964466085.1 uncultured Ruminococcus sp. | reverse complement strand
GACCCGGGACCTCGTCATTACCAATGACGTGCTCTGCCAACTGAGCCATAGCAGCGTTCCAAGCAGACCTATTATAACAAACTTTATTTCAAAAGTCAATAGCTTTCCGAAGTTTTCTTAAATCGGTCTGTTTTAAGCAGTGAATTCCCAAAGTAAAATCCACAGTGGAATTTACTTCGGAAATTCACGTCGGTTTGATTTGATGAGCCGAATTTTGTAAGGACTCGAAATACGCACCCCGAAATTCGGCTGTCAGCCGTCAACCGATGCGCTTTCGGCGATACCGTCGGTTTCGCTTGCGGTGTCGTTTTCGGAAGATTCGGGCTCTTTGAGCACCGGCAGATCGTCTGCGGTTTTGTAAAAAGTGATTTCGGTAATTTTCAAAATCGACACTCCGTCAAATTTGATTTCCTTCGGCAATCCGCCGTCACCGAGAACAACGGTATATACACCGCCCTGTGCGAGAACCCCCACTACCGTATCTCCGTCGCCGTTTTTTGAAACACTTGATATTTCGTCCTCCGACAGAGAAAATGCGTGAAATACTCTTTCCACGCCGCCGAGTCCGTACGAACTTAAATCTACGGTTCTGCCGCCGACCGAAAGAGTTGCCGTATCTCCGTTTTTGTTAAATACGGCACCCGAAAGTTCTTCGGGATTTTCAACTTCCGCTTTTGCCGTTTCGCCGTCAAACGAAATCCGAAGGGTAAACGAATCGTATTCGCTGCTTCCCGTGTCGACGTTACAACGCACGGCCTTATAGCTGTCCTGATACCAAAGAACGGATTTTTCACCTACTCCGCAAGATGCAAGCGACGCGACGGCGACGGCCGAACCCAAAACCGAAACGGCAAATTTAAGCAAATTCAAAGTCAAACGTTTCACGTTGTCCTCCGCAAAAATATTTTGTAAGATTTCCATTTAATTGTATCACATTAAACGTGCGTTTTCAAGCCTTTTGTTTGCGTCTTTTCCGAAATCTATTGAAGGAGAAGCAAAAATTTGATATACTGTATTTAAGCGTAAAACGGAATCACACCTCAAAAGGAAAATAACATGACAGTTCGCAAATTACTCGAAGAAGAAAATATACACGATTTCGCCGCAATTCCTCTCGGCGCATGCAAAATCACGAAAGAAAGACTGATTGCCGACTTCGGTAACGTAAACGGCTTATACGCCGTAATGCTGATTTTGCCTTACCCGAATTGCAAGGAGCCGTCACGGTTTGCAGCCTTCTCGCTCATCCCCGACTATCATGCATATTTTACGGATATTCTTTTCAAAAAGCTTTCGGCACACGGTGCGTTCGATAATAAATATATGAAAGTATTTGCGGATCATTCCCCCATCGACGAAAGACATGCGGCGGCCGCCGCTTCGCTCGGCGTCATCGGAGACAACGGACTTTTTATTTCAAAGAAAAGCGGGTCTTTCGTTTTTATAGGAGACATAATATGTTCCCTTTCAAAAGAAGAACTCGAAAAAGAGGAAATTCCCGTCAGAGACGCCGCCGACGCCGAAGGTTGCCTTCACTGCGGGAAATGCGCCGAAAACTGCCCTGCGGGGTGTATCGGCAAGGACAAAAGCTTTTGCGTTTCGAATTTAACTCAGAAAAAGGGAGTTCTATCGGACTTTGAATCGGATATAATAAGAAAAAGCGGTTACGTATGGGGATGTGACAAATGCGCCGACGTATGCCCCATGAACAGCACGGCGCAAAACCGTGAAATAAATCCGTATTTTTCGAAAAACCGTATTACAGTCGAATCCTATTCGGTCATCGAAAAAATGGATGAGGCGGAATATGCGAGATGGCCGTTCTCGTGGAGAAAAAAAGAAATTTTGCGGCGCAATTTCGATTTATACGAAAAAAGCGAAGGAGATTCCAAATGATTCGATTTATCAGCGGAAATACGGGATGCGGAAAAAGCACGTATATTACAGAAAGAATACGTGAAAGGATAAGCACCGGGAAAAAAATCTATCTCATAGTACCGGAACAGGAAGTCGTTCTTCGTGAGGCGGAAATATGCAAAAAAATGCCCGCAAGTGCGGCCCTCACGCTTGAAGTCGTCAGTTTCAAACGACTCGCAAACACCGTCGCACGCAAAGAAGGCGGACTCACTTATAATTTTGCGGGAGAGGGAAAAAAATCTCTCTTGATGTGGAGCGCCATAACCTCCGTTCTGGATTCACTTGAGGTTTACGGAAACGACAAAGGACGTGAAGATACCTACGTAAAACTTATGCTTGATACCGTCAAGGAGCTTAAAATGAACGGGGTCACGCCCGAAAAGCTTGAAGAAGCATATACGAAAATCGAAGGTGAGAGCACATCGGGTTTAAAATCACGTCTGCACGACCTTTCTCTTATTTACGCATCGTATTCCCATCTCAGAGAAACCGACGATTCGGAGGACCCCGACGACGTAATTTCGAACCTTTGCGACACCCTCGACACAAGTGATTTCTTTGAAGGCACTTCGGTTTTTATAGATTCTTTCTACTCTTTAACGAAAGACGAATGCGATACCGTAAAAAAGATAATGAAAAAGGCAAGTGACGTGTTCATCACTTTCACCCTTTCCGACGATCCCGACGACATTCAGTTTAAACATATAAGAAAATACTACGGCGACCTTTTTAGATTCGTTCCGAAAAACGCCGATTTCGACCGAATATTTCTGAAAGAAAATCACCGAACCGATAAAAAAAGCCTTGTTTCCGTTTGCAACAACCTGTGGCGTTTTTCGAAAACCGGCGAGGAAAACGACGGCTCGGTCGAAGTTATTTCCTGTAGGGATAAATACGAGGAAGCCCGTGCAGTCGGCGCACTTATCGAAAAATATATTCACGAAGGCTCATCTTATTCCGAAATCGCCGTCGTCGCGCGGAATATCGATAAATTCAGGGGGATTTTGGATTCACGTCTCGATTCGCTGAAAATACCGTATCACCTTTCGAAAAGATACAATATAACAATACACCCGGCGGTAAAACTCGCAACTTCGCTTTTGAGAACCGTTTCAACCGGATTTTCAAGAGATTCCGTCATATCGTGCCTTAAAACGGGCCTTTGCAATATAGACGAATTCGAATGTGCGAGTTTCGAAGAATACACCGCAACGTGGAATATAAGAGGAGCACGCGCGTATCTTTCGGACGAGGCGTGGAGCATGAATCCGAACGGATTTACCGTGAGGACAAGCAAGTGGTCCGAAAAAATGCTTTCCGATGCGAATAAAGTTAAATCCCGACTTGTAAAGCCGCTTTCGATAATGCGTGACGCATTTGCAAACGGCGGCAAGGTTTCCGACGTCGCAACTGCCCTTTTTCGCGTATTTGAGGAGCTCGACGTATACTCGGCTCTCGAAAATCAGGCGAGCGACCTTCTTGCTTGCGGCAGATACGAAGAATCGGAGGTTTGCAAAAAGGTTTACGGCCTTATAATGGATTCGCTTGATCTTATGGTATCGGTGATACCCGACGTTACAATTGATCCCGCACGTTTTTCCAGACTCTTTTTAACCGTCGCATCGTCATTTGACACGGGCAGTATTCCTTCGGGATTTGACGTTGTAAACGTCGGAAGTGCCGACGGGATAAGATGCAACGAAGTGCGTCACGTCATTCTTATAGGCTGTAACGAAGGAGAATTTCCGAAAGCAATCGACAGCACGGGATTCTTTTCCGACTTCGACAAGGGAATTTTGGAAGGATGCGGAATTCTTCTTTCCGAAAGCACGAACGAACTTACGGGAGAAGAACTTTTCAGATTTTGGCGATGTACCTCTCTTCCGTGCGACACTCTTGACGTTACTTTTTCGCAATCCGACGGCGGCAAAGCGGCATCTCCGTCGGTCGGCGTAAAGAGAATATGTTCTCTTTTGGAAATCACACCCGAATCTTACGGAAATTTCGCAAGATACAATTCGGTGTGGAGCGCTCGAAGTGCCTCCGACAGAGCCTACGTCACCGACAGTTTCGCCGAATACGAAGCCATAAAATCGCTCACGGAAAAATACCCTGAAATAGGAGCCGTGCGTTGCTACACAGGTTCGCTTTGCGCCTCAAAAGAAAAAATTTCAAAAGAAAGCCTCACCGAATACAGAGAAAAACTTCACGGCGGTAAAATCCCGCTTACTCAGTCAAGGCTTGACAGCTTTTCGAATTGCAGGTTCGCTTATTACATGAAATACGCTGTGAAACTCGAAGAACGGAAAAAAGCATCTGTCGGAGCAATCGATGTCGGTAACATGATTCACAAAATACTCGAGTTGTTCTTTTTCGAAACGAAAAACAGAGATTTCCCTCTTGAAAAAAAAGAAACAGAAGAAATCACCGACAGAATTATCGGCGAATACATATCCGATATAATGAACGGATGCGAGGCAAGCCCGAAACAGCAGTATCTGTTCTCAAGACTGCGCCGAACCGTTCTTTTAATGATAGAGTCTCTCATGGAAGAATTCGCCCAAAGCGATTTCAGACCGTATAAATTCGAACTCGAAATCGGATTTAACTCTCCGAGCAAACCCATTCCTCTTGAATACCGTGCACAGGACGGAACTCCGGCTTTTCTTTTCGGAACGGTGGACAGGCTTGATACTTACACAAAAGACGGCACCGTTTACATAAGAGTTGTCGATTATAAAACGGGGAAAAAAGAATTTAAAGTTTCCGATATAAAAAAAGGGCTTAATCTCCAACTTCTCGTGTATCTTTTTACCCTGTGGAAAGGGAACGACTGTGCTTTCAGACGTGAAATGACTCCGAACGGAGAAAAAATCTCTCCGGCTGGAATGCTCTATTTCAGCGCCGCACCCGACAACTTCAAAAGCGGAAATTACTTAAGTACGGATATGGCAAAAAAAGAAGCGAAGAAAAAGATAAGTCGAAGCGGGCTTTTGCTCTCCGACGAAGATATTCTCCGTGCTATGGACAAAAATTCGGAAGGCGAATATATCCCCGTTCAGTCGGCAAAATCGAAAAATCCCGAAGAGAGGGTATTCAGAACAATCGAAGAATTCGACGAGCTTTACGAAACCTGCAAATCGGTTATAGAAGAAATACTGAACGAAATGAACGAAGGCGAATGTTACGCATCCCCCGACGCAAACCTTTACGGTTCAACGTGCAAATACTGTGCGCTCAAGCCTGTTTGCCGTTTCGATTTCACTAAGGAGGCAGATGACAATGACGAACAATGAAATTCAAAACAACGCCGTTCGGGTGAAAGAAAAGAAATTCACAAATGCTCAGCGTGCCGCCATCTCCTATTCGGGAAAAGCGCTTCTTCTTTCGGCAGGTGCCGGAAGCGGAAAAACCGCAACTCTCACCGAGAAAGTTTGCCGAATGGTATGTGATACGGAATCCCCCGCCGACCTTTCGAGAATGATCATTGTGACGTTCACGAAACTTGCGGCAAGCGAGCTTCGGGAGAGAATCGGCAAGGCAATAAACGAAAAACTCCGTGAAAATCCCGATAACACATATCTTGCCCAACAGCTTGTCGCACTTGAAAGTGCGCAAATTTCAACAAACGACAGCTTCTTTTACAAAATAATCAAGCCTCATTTTTCGTCACTCGGTCTCCCTCCGTCTTTTAAAATCATGGAAGAGACAAGCGGTGCCGTCATCAAAGAACGTATTATGGAAGATATTATCGACGAGAGCTTCGAGAGCGGCGATAAAGCCTTCTTTCGCCTTGCGGAGTCACTGTCGGGCTCAAGAGACGAAAAGTCTCTCGTAAATGCCGTTATCGAAGTCGAAGAAAGAATGTCGGTAAAAGGTTACGGCGCCGAAAAACTTGCGAAATGGGCAAAAAACATTTCGGTTTCAAAAGAAAATGATTTTTTCACGACATCCTACGGCAAAGTCGTTCAAAAAAACACAATAACGGTAGCAAAACATTTTTTCGAAAGTTTTTCCTATATCGAACATGAGCTTGAAAAATACCCTTCGGTAAAAGAAAAATACAAAATAACGGTCGACGCCGCAAAAGAATATGCGGCAATGCTCTCTCAAGCCGCCTCCAAAGGTTACGAAGAAACAAAAGCGGCACTTTCGGCTTATTCGCTTCCGAATTACAAGAGACTCGTCGATGACGAAAAAAACAGTCTTACCGAATTTGCGTCAAACACGAAAAGTGCTTTCAGAGAAGAAATTAAAAAACTCAAAGAAAACTATTTCAGCGAAAGTGCAGAATCGCTTGCGGAAATATGCGAAGAAACTTCCTCCGTATGCCTTGCTCTTTCCAAAATAATCGGAGAATTCAGAAGAAGATACGAAAACGAAAAGAAGGACCGTGCGGCAGTGGACTTTTTCGACCTGTCGCAATACGCTCACCGACTGTTCTGCAACAGTGACGGCACACCGACTGCGGCAGCCGCCGAATTTTCGAAAAATTACGATTATATTTTCATCGACGAATATCAGGACACGAACAGAATTCAGGACGAGATATTTGCCGCCGTTTCATGCAAAATGAAGCAGAGATTTATGGTCGGAGACGTAAAGCAGAGCATTTACGCTTTCAGAGGAGGCGAGCCTTCGGTTTTCGCAAATTACAGAAACATTTTCGCAAACATCGGCGAAGATGAACTGCAATACGTTGAGTGCGGTGAAGATTTGCGTGAAATGTGCATTTTCATGAGTGAAAATTTCCGCTCCGACAAATACGTTATCGACTACGTGAACGCCGTCTCCGAGTACGTTTTCAAAGGGACGCCCACTCCTTTCGAAGAAGGTGATAAGCTTATATGCAGAAAAGCCGAAAAAGAAGGCGACGAGACTTTCCCGGTTGAGGTATGCATTGTTAAAACGCCCGACAAAAAATCGGAAGATGCTTTGCAATACCGTTATGAAAACTGCGAAGCGGAATATGTCGCCGAAAAGATAAGCCGACTTCTCGAAAGCGGTAAAAAAGCAAACGGAGAGCCGATTTTACCGAAAGATATCGCAATTTTGCTTCAATACAAAACGCATATGAAAAATTACACCGACGCCCTTATAAGGCGAGGTGTTCCGGTAAAAGACTCGTCATGTGAAAACTTTTTCGGGCAGGGAGAAATCCTTCTCGTTTTATGTATTTTAAACACAATAGATAATCCTTTGCGTGACGTATATCTTGCGGGAACGATGAAAAGCCCCGTATTCGGCTTCACAATGAGCGATATGGTAAAACTCGGAATCTCAAAAGGTCCTTCTCCGCTTTGGTTTGCCGTTGCGGATTACGGAATAAACGGCACGGATGAGGAATTACGTTTGAAGTGCGCTTCGTTTTGCGAGATTGTAACGGCACTCAGAACAAAGAGCAAAAACATGAGTGCGGCGGAACTTTTGAGAACTGTCTACGACACGCTTTCACTCTTTTCAATCGCCAAAAACGAAAGCGACAACACACCTTCCCCTTCCGTCAGAAGAAATCTGACAAAGCTCTATGAATATGCGAGAAACTTCGAAGAAGAAAGTTTCGGCGGACTTTTCGATTTTATAAATTACGTCGAAGAACTTATGAAAAAAGACGATGAAACTCAAAACGTTCAATCGGATGAAGATTCGGTTACCGTAATGACGGTACATAAATCGAAAGGGCTTGAATTTCCCGTGTGTTTCCTTGCCGAATGCGGTGCTAATGTTGCGAGAACCGATAAAAGCCCGATGCTTTTCAACGCCGATATAGGTCCGGCTCCGAAACTTCGGGACAAAAGCGGTCTTGTCCTTTGTGACACTCCTTTAAGAAAAATCGTTTCGCAAAAAAACAAAACAGATACCGTTTATGAGCAAATGAGGCTTCTTTACGTCGCAATGACAAGAGCCGTTGAGCGCCTGTTTGTCGTTTTCAAATCCGAAAATCCCGACAAAGACATAAAGAAGGCGGAAAAGCTTGCCGATTTCACGACGGAATACGAAAGAAACACTTTCAAATCCTTCTCGTCGATGATTTTACCGCCGACACTTCGCTTAATGAAAAAAAGTCCCGAAAAAGTCACCCTCACGGTTTGCGACTGCTACGATATCGAAGAAACCTGCCGAAAAAGCGAAAGCTTCGAAAAAGAGGCCGACAAAAAAAGTGCGATAAGCGTTTTTGAAGAAAGACTCGATTTTAAATATCCATTCGATTATTTAAATAATGTCCCGTCTAAAGTGACCGTTTCGAAACTCCGTCCTGAATTTCTCGACGATGAGGAAGAAATCACTCTTTCAATCGATAGATATAAACAAAGCACGACCGAAAAATCGACAAACGGCGAAAAGCGACCCGTTCCGAAATTTATTTTACAAAGTGAAGATGTCAAGCCGACCGATATAGGAACGGCAACCCACGTTTTTCTTCAGTTTTGCGATTTCAAATCGCTCTCGGAAAACGGGTTCGATGCTGAACTCGAAAGACTTTTGAGCCGACGTTTTATAACAAAAGAGATGGCGTCTCTCGTCAACCGCGCGGAAATCGAGGCGTTTGCCGCAAGCCGACTTTTTTCATCGGTGCTTGAATCAAGTGACGTGCGCCGTGAATTCAGATTTAACGTAGCTCTCCCCGCCGCTTCGTTTACGTCAAACGAAGAACTTGCCGAAAAATTGAATGAAGCCGATATCGATATAATAGCTCAGGGCGTAATCGACCTCGTGTATACCGACAAAGACGGAAAACTTATTCTTGTCGACTATAAAACCGACAGACTCGGCGATTACGAGCTTAAAAACAGAAAAGCCGCCGAAGAAAAACTCATCGGACGGCACAAAACCCAACTATCTTATTATGCGACGGCATGTGAAAAAATGTTTTGCCGAAAAGTCGATTCGGTTTTGATTTTCTCTCTTGCTCTCGGCGATACGGTATCGGTAATTTGAAAGGATAACATGAAAAAAATCAACCAAAGAACGGCAAATCCGTATAGATTTTCGGATTCCAACAAAAGATATCAAACTTTCGATTACTATTTAAGAACTCTTTTCGGCAAAAAGTGCGCGAAAATTTCTCTCGATGCGGGCTTTACGTGCCCCAATATCGACTCGACGAAATCGACGGGAGGTTGCATCTACTGCCTGTCGGGCTCGTCGGGGGCGCAGTGCGTCGGTACTCTTGCCGAGCAATATGAGAAGGGAAAAGAGGTAATGATGCGCAAGTGGAACTGCGAGGCTTTTATCCCTTATCTCCAGGCTCATACAAACACTTACGCCCCGATTCCAGTTTTGAAAAAAATATACGAAGAATGCGCCGGTTTTGACGGTGCGGTCATGCTTTCAATCGCAACCCGTGCCGACTGTATTTCCGACGAAGTCGCAGAGCTGATTTATGAAATTTCCGAGAAAATACCCGTGACGGTCGAACTCGGACTCCAAAGCGTTCACGACAGAACGGCAAAACTTATAAACCGGGCCCACACTTTTGCGGAATTCGAAGTCGGATACGAAAAGCTTAAAAAATCGAAAAGCAACGTCAAAGTCGCAGTCCACCTTATAAACGGATTGCCCGGTGAAAGTACCGACGACATGATACAAAGTGCCGTCACAGTCGGAAATCTTGCTCCCGACATAATAAAATTCCACTTACTTCACGTACTTTCGGGAACGCCTCTTGCCGATATGTATCTGAAAGGCGAGTACGTCCCGATGGAGCAGGAGGACTATGTTAAAGTGATATGCGACCAACTTGAGCGCATACCGGGAAATGTTGCAATCGGCAGAGTTACGGGAGACGCACCGTCCGATTTTCTTCTCGCCCCCGAATGGTGCAAAAGAAAAACCGCCGTTGCAAACGATATCGACAAGGAACTTTTCAAAAGAGGCACTTATCAGGGAATTTATTTTGAAAATTCCGATGTTTGAAATTTTTCTTCCGCTCTTTTCATTATTCACCTTGAGTTTTAACTTTCTCTCAGGTGTTGCCAATCGAGTAGGAGGCTACCCATTAATTGAGTAGCCGACCTCTCACACCACCGTG
>CAYXMB010000041.1:0-10200 GCA_964466085.1 uncultured Ruminococcus sp. | reverse complement strand
CGGGTGTCGGTGCAAGGGACAGGTCAACGATTCCAAACGGTACGCCGAGCATTTCCGATGCTTTTGTTCCGACAAGCTGACCCATTCTTGTGATTTTGAAAGCGGTTTTCTTTACGATATTTGCGATTTCGGTAATATCGCAGTCACCCGCTTTCGCAAGCGCCGCACGAACAACACCCGGACCCGAAACGCCGACGTTTATTACGCAGTCGGGCTCTCCCATGCCGTGAAATGCTCCCGCCATAAACGGGTTATCTTCGGGTGCGTTACAAAAAGCAACGAATTTTGCGGCTCCGATGCAGTTCCGGTCCTTTGTAAGCTCTGCGGCACGAAGAACGGTATTACCGACCATTTTTACGGCATCCATGTTGATTCCGCTCTTTGTCGAGCCGACGTTCACGGAAGAACAAACAAAATCGGTTGTTGCAAGCGCTTCGGGTATGCTTTCGATAAGCTCTCTGTCGCCTGCGGCGAAACCTTTGTGAACAAGAGCCGAATATCCGCCGATAAAGTTAACCCCCGTTGCCTTTGCCGCCTTTTCAAGAACTTTCGCATATTTTACGGGGTCCCCTTTGCTTGCGGCAATAAGTGCCGAGATCGGTGTTACCGATATTCTTTTGTTTATTATCGGTATTCCGAGAGACGCTTCGAGCTTTTCTCCGACGGCAACGAGATTTTCCGCTTTTTTCGTTATCTTATCGTAAACGAGGGCACAACTTTCGTCAATATCTCCGCGAGCACATTCGAGAAGCGAAATGCCCATAGTTATCGTGCGGATATCGAGGTTTTCCTCTTCTATCATTTTTATCGTTTCGAGAATATCTTTTACGTTAATCATATTTTATTTTATATCCTGTGCATTGAATCGAAAATATCTTCGTGCATTACGTGAACCGAAAGTCCTTCGGTGCGTCCCATTTCGCCCATCTTTTCCGCAAATTCCGACATTTCGGTATTTAAAGAGCCGATGTCGACAAGCATGACCATTGCAAACATATCCTGAAGTACCGATTGCGTAACTTCTATCACGTTGGCGTTGAATTTCGCACATTCTCCGCTTACTTTGGCGAGAATCCCCACCATATCTTTTCCGACTACGGTTATAACAGCTTTCATTTTGTCCTCCGAAAATACCCGGCTCATTCCGAGCTTTTTACAAATATAAGTATATCACATGCTATATTTAAAAGTCAATAAAAAGAGGATTATATATTATTTTTTTATTGTTCTCCGGGCGAAAATCGAAATTCAAAAACGGCCTGCGATATTTCCCCGTTGCATAACACATTCGGGAAACTCGCGGACCGTTTTGAAATATAAAATTTTAAACCTGTCAGGTGCGATCGTCAACGTAGAGTACACGGGGCTCATCGGATGATGCTTCGTTATTTACGTGAGCGTTTCTCTTTTCAAAGAATTTTGATGCAACCTGCGGGAAAAGCGCATATGAAAGTACGTCTTCCTCGCTTTTTGCAAGTTCACCCGCTTCGGCACGGTATTTTTCGAGTTCGGGAGCGAGAAGGTCGGCGGGACGGCAGGTTATGACTTCGTCATCTCCTATAGCTTTGCGTCTTACTTCTTCGTTAACCTCACCCGGCAAAGCACCGTATTCGCCTCTGAGAAGTCCTTTGGATTCTTTCGATACCATTTTATATCTTTCGCCCATAAGCACGTTGAGAACAGCCTGTGTTCCGACAATTTGGCTTGTGGGAGTAACAAGCGGAGGATAGCCGAAATCGGCTCTGACTCTCGGTACTTCGGCGAGAACATCGTAGAATTTATCTTCCGCATTAGCTTGTTTTAGCTGATTCAAGAGGTTTGAAAGCATTCCTCCGGGTACTTGGTAGAGAAGTGTTTTCGTGTCGACGTTCAATACTTTGGGATCGAGAATGCCGTCTGCTTTGAGTTTGTCGGCAACGGTACGGAAATGAGCCGCCGCTTCGCTGAGAAGCGCAAGGTCAAGGCCCGTATCGCGTTCCGTTCCCTTAAGAGTTGCCACAAGCGACTCGGTGGACGGATTGGACGTGCCGTTTGCCATAGGCGAAAGCGCACAGTCGACGATATCGATTCCGGCAAGAGCCGCCATGAGGTTCGTCATATCGCCCGTTCCCGTCGTGTTATGCGTGTGAAGGTGAATCGGAATCGAAATCGATTCTTTGAGCTTTTTAACGAGAGACTGCGCTTCGAAAGGCAAAAGGAGGTTTGCCATATCTTTTATACATATGGTATCGGCTCCCATTTCCTGAAGCTTGAGAGCGAGATCTACAAAATACTCCTCGCTGTGAACGGGGCTTTTTGTGTAACTGAATGCCGCTTCGCAAATGCCTCCGTATTTCTTTATTGCTTTTATCGATGCTTCAAGGTTTCTCGGGTCGTTAAGAGCGTCGAAAACTCTTATGACATCGATTCCGTTTTCAATCGATTTTTTGATGAATGCGTCAACAACGTCGTCCGCATAGTGCTTGTATCCTAAAAGATTTTGACCGCGCAAAAGCATTTGAAGCTTTGTGTTGGGCATAGCTTTTTTGAGCGTGCGAAGTCTCTCCCACGGGTCCTCGTCCAAAAATCTCATGCAGGAATCGAACGTTGCCCCGCCCCAACATTCAATCGACCAATATCCGACTTTATCGAGAATTTCGCAGGCGGGAAGCATATCGGAGAGCTTCATTCTCGTTGCCGCTTGCGATTGGTGAGCGTCACGAAGAATCGTATCTGTTATATAAAGTTTTTCAGCCATATTCTTTCTCCTTTTCTTTTTCAATATTTATTTTCGGCGGCAGAGCCGCCGAAAACGTTTTTACCGTCAGCCGAACAGTGCTATCAAAACACCTGCCGCAATGGCAGAGCCTATAACACCCGCAACGTTAGGTCCCATTGCATGCATAAGGAGGAAGTTGGAAGGATTTTCTTTCTGTCCGACAACCTGCGAAACACGTGCCGCCATGGGAACTGCGGAAACTCCGGCAGAACCTATAAGGGGATTTATCTTCTTTTCCTTGGGGAGGAAGAGGTTCATAAACTTTGCGAGAAGTACTCCGCCCGCAGTACCGAATCCGAAAGCTATAACGCCGAGAATGATGATACCGAGAGTTCTGGGAGCAAGGAACGTTTCCGCAGTGGCTGTTGCGCCGACGGAAATTCCGAGAAAGATGGTTACGATGTTCATAAGCTCATTCTGAGCGGTTTTCGAAAGTCTGTCGGTAACGCCGCATTCTTTGAGAAGGTTACCGAACATAAGACATGCAATAAGAGGAGCCGCAGACGGAACGAGAAGTGCAACGAATACCGTTACGACTATCGGGAAAATGATTTTTTCTTTTTTGGAAACCTCTCTGAGCGTATCCATTTTTATCATTCTCTCCTGCTTCGTAGTCAGAGCCTTCATGATAGGAGGCTGAATAACCGGAACGAGTGCCATGTAAGAATATGCCGCAACCGCTATCGGGCCGAGAAGCTCAGGTGCGAGTTTCGAAGTTACGAAAATCGCCGTAGGGCCGTCCGCTCCGCCGATAATACCGATAGATGCCGCTTGTTTGCATGTATACGAGAACCAAGGGAGATAATTGAGAAGGAGCGCTCCGCCGTAAGCCATGAATATACCGAGCTGCGCCGCAGCACCGAGAAGAAGGCTCTTCGGGTTTGCGATAAGGGGTGCAAAGTCGGTCATTGCACCGACACCGATAAAGATAAGGCAAGGGTAAATTCCGAACTTAACTCCGAGATACAAATAGTCGATAAGGCCGGGAGTGAAGTTTTCGGATGCGACAAACAAATCCCAATGGATATGACCGTCGGCAAACAGTGCTTCATGGAACATTTCGGCTCCGGGAAGATTCGTGAGAAGCATACCTATTGCTATCGGAATGAGAAGAAGCGGTTCAAAGCCTTTGCCGATGGCAAGGTAAAGAAGCACACATGATATCAGTATCATGACAAGGCAACTCCAGTTTTGAACAATAAGCGTAAATCCCATCTGCTTAATGAAGTTAACAATTACTTCAAGTTTGGTGGGAGCTTTCTGCTCTATGAGAATATTGTCGAAATCAACATACTTAACGTTTGTGCCCGCTTCGGCAACGCCGGCGTCGTCATAGAAATACTGAAGCGTAGCCGCTATAACAGGGGTGCTTCCGTCATCGTTTTCGGTAACGAGAACATGGAAAACGACATCAACCGCTTTGCCTTTTCCGAGCTCTTCTATAGATACTGCGGGGAAAGATGCGTAAGACGAGGAGAGGAAATCACCGTCGTTAAACGTGACTTTTTCCTGATCGTACGAGGTGATTATCAGATAAGCGTTTTTTATGGCTTCTCCTTTGTTCGAGAGAGTAACCGTGAGTGTGCCTTCCGCAGCGGACCCGTCTGAGTTTACGCCGGGCATGTATTCGGAACTTTTAATTGTTATCGGCTGTTCTTCCGTGCTTTCGTCTGCGGCAAAAGAGTTGACCGCAGATGCCGAGAGGGCGGCAATAAGCATAATCGAGGCAAGAAGAAAGCTCAAAATTTTCTTGGTCATATTTTCCTCCGTATCGGATTTTCCGATTTTCGTTATGCTATTGTTGCGAGAAGTGCGCCCGTGTCAACCGTCGAGCCTTTGGAAGTTGCGACCGTTACCGTGCCGGCGCAAGGAGCAAACAGTTCGTTTTCCATCTTCATTGCTTCGAGAATAAAGAGAAGATCTCCCTCTTCTACGTGCTGACCGTTTTCGACGGCTACAGAAAGAATCGTGCCGGGCATGGGGCAAAGAATTTTTTCTCCGCCTGCGGGAGCGGCGTTTACGGGTGCCGCTTCGACGGTTTCTTTTGCGGGCGATGCCTTAACTTCATCGACGTCGCAAACTTCGAGAGTGATTTCGTACATTGTACCGTTTACGTTAACTTTATACATTTTCATTGTTGTGTCCTCCGATTTTCGTTACACTTAAATTTTTTTGATTGAGGTTATGCGGATGGCGGAAACATCCTCTCCGAGTTCCTCTGCGATTGCCGCTGAAACCGCGGCGATAAGTTCTTGCTTGTTGGGGATAGGTTCCGGAGAAGAAACTGCGGCGGCAACTTCTTTTTTCGGCTCGTCCTTAATAAAAGCGTTACATATAGCACCCATCAGATAGCAAATGAGTATCAGGAATATAAGTCCGACAAACACTATCGAGAGTCCTATTACGATTACAAACCAGGTTGGGATTTGCATGATATTTCTTCCTTTCTCGAATTTTAATTTAATATATTTAAAAATAAACCAAATTCATTATATTATAGCACGGCGGCATTTCAAGGTACAATACAGCTTTCGGTTTGTTTACATTTTATTTACAACATTCCGAAATACGGCATTTTTCGAATTAAGTTTACTCTTGTTTTTTCGCCGTATGCGGTATATAATAATCTTGAGCGCAGTCTTGGAAATTCGGTTTCGGAGTATTCCGATAACGCTCAAATCCAACTTCAAACGGTGGCGGTATGTTTGTTTACGACGGCGGAATATGGAAAAGTAATTTTATAAATCATCCCGAAGTGCGTCACGCCTTCCCGACAAGGTTCGGAGGGATATCGGTAAACTCTCACACAAAGTCGATGAATATCGGCTTTAACAGAGGTGACGGTGACGGCACCGTGAGGCGGAATATCGAAATTTTATGCGAGAAGGCGGGACTTTCCTACGACGGGATATGTGCTTCCCCTCAATATCACACGTCGCACGTGAGATACGTTACGGAGGAAAATCGGCACGAAGGAATCGACACCGACAACACCGACCCGTCCGACGGATTCGTTACCGACAGAAAGGGCGTTTGTATTCTTGTCCGTGCGGCTGACTGCGTTCCGATACTTTTTCAGGGCGAAAAAGAGGACTTGTCACCTGTAGTCGGTGCCGTTCATGCCGGGTGGAGAGGCACGGTTTCGGATATTGTCTCAAACTGCATTGAAAAAATGAAAAGTCTCGGTGCGACCGATTCCTCTTTAAAAGTTGCAATAGGTCCTTGCATCGGGCGGTGCTGCTTTGAGGTGAAAGAAGATTTCGTCGATGCCGTCGTTTCGGCAAAAGGAGCTGATTTCGCAAAGCGCAATATCGAAAAGTCGGGGAACATGTTTTTTGCGGATCTTGTTTCGATGAATGTCGAAATTCTCGCCGAATGCGGAATTTTAAAAAACCGAACGGATATTTTAAGGGAATGTACCGCCTGCAAGCCCTATCTGTATCATTCTCACAGGGCAACGGGCGGAAAAAGGGGAACGCTCGGTGCCGTTATCGGTATATTGTGATACGGCATTTAATTAAGTTTTGAAAAATATATTGCAAATATCAAAATTTGTGGTATAATATAGTTACCGACATTGTAATTCAATGATGCGCCCCGTGCGCCAAAGCGGTTTACAGTATACTACGGTCATGAAAAGCCGAAAAAGGAGAGGAACGTTATGGAAAAAAAGGTAAATGTATGGAAAATCGTTATTGTATCGGCATGTGTTGCGGCTGCTGTTGCGGCTATTGCCATTACCGCCTATAAGCTCTTCAAGAAATATTTCAAAATTTCTTTTGATTGCGGTGAAGATTGCGACTGTTGCGACGGTGATTGCTTCTGCGACGGATTTGACGACGACTGCGTTCCCGAATGCTGCTTCGACGACGAAGTATGCGGAGAAGAAGCATAATCTTTTACGCTATAATTTCAAAATGCGGAGGGACGTCTTCCTCCGCATTTTAAGTTTTGAAAATCAAGCATTATTCGACTTCGAAATTCATATATTTCAGTCGAAAAGTAAACGGAGAGCTTTATGAAAAGACCGGAAATTCTCTCTCCTGCGGGAGATTTCGAAAAACTCAGGGCGGCGGTCAAATACGGCGCCGACGCCGTATACCTTGCCGGGACCGACTTCGGTATGCGTGCCGCTTCGAATAATTTTACCGACGAAGAATTGAAAAGTGCCGTAGATTTTTCCCATGAAAACGGGGTAAGACTCTACGTCACGGTAAACGTCATGCCGAGAGACGGCGAATACCCCGAACTTGAAAGATATCTTCGGTATCTCGGCAGTATCGGCGTCGATGCGTTTATCATATCCGATCTCGGAGTTATGTCACTTGCCAAGAAGGTAGCGCCGAATGTCGAAATTCATATTTCGACTCAGGCAAGCACCGTATCGGCCGCAACCTGCCGAGTGTGGAGTGAGCTCGGAGCAAAAAGAATCGTTCTCGCAAGAGAGCTCACGTTAAGCGAAATAAAACAAATAAGAAAAGAGCTTCCCGAAGAAACGGAGCTTGAGGTTTTCGTGCACGGTTCGATGTGCGTTGCCTACAGCGGAAGATGCCTGCTCAGCCGATATCTTATCGGGAGAGATGCCAATCACGGCGCCTGTGCACAGCCCTGCCGATGGGTTTACGAAAAAAGTCCGACCGATACCGAAATCGAAATTACGGAAGAAAAAAGGCCCGATATTCCTCTGCCCGTCATACAGTCGGGAGGAGATTCTTTTGTTATGTCGAGTCGTGATATGTGCATGATAGAGCACGTGCCGGAACTTGTCGATGCCGGAATTTCAAGCTTCAAGCTTGAAGGCAGAGTGCGGAGTGCTTATTACACGGCCGTCGTTACCAATACTTATAAAATGGCGCTTGACAGATATATTAAAGATCCCGCCTCATATTCTTTCGATCCTCTTTATATGAAGGAGCTTTGCAGCGTCAGTCACAGGCAATACGACACGGGGTTTTTCTTCTCGCCCCCGCACGAAAATGCGAATACGGTGGATGATATGGGTTACATAAGAGAAAAAGCTTACCTTGCTACGGCAATTTCCGATTCCGACGAGAACGGCACGGCGCTTTTTACACAGCGAAATAAGCTTACAAAAGGCGAATCGGTTGAACTTTTGACCGTCGGGAAAACGGGTATCGCGTTTTTTGCCGACGGGTTAACCGACGAGAGCGGAGAACCTCTTGAATCAACTCCGCATCCCAATCAAATCTTCAGGTTAAAGTGTCCCGTGAAAGTAACCGCAGGCGATATTTTACGCAGCGGAGAGTAATCGGGGGAGGGAATTATGATAATTTTTGAATTGCTGAAAGCCGTTCTTCTCGGTATTATCGAAGGAATTACCGAATGGCTTCCCGTCAGCTCAACGGGTCATCTGTTGCTTTTCGATAACGTAATGCCTTTGAATCAAAGCGAAGCTTTCAGAAATATGTTAGTCGAGGTAATACAACTCGGTGCGATTTTATCCGTCGTTATTATATTTTTCGGCAGACTCAATCCGTTTTCCCGAAAAAAATCGGGAGCCGAAAAAAAGGCAACGTGGGCAACGTGGTTTAAAATACTTATAGCCGTTATTCCCGGCGGAGTCGCCGTTATTGTACTGAAACTTCTTGATTTTGACCTTCCCGACAACCCGTTTCTGATTGCGGGAACGCTGTTTGTGTACGGTATCGCTTTTATAATTATAGAAAGAACGAGAAAAAACAAACCGTATAAAGTTAATTCGGTTGATGAGCTCAGCTATACCGATGCGCTTCTTATCGGCACTTTCCAGGTTTTGTCGATAGTGCCGGGAACGTCCCGAAGCGGTTCTACGATTCTCGGAGGAATGCTTCTCGGAGTTTCGAGGACAGCCGCCGCCGACTTCTCTTTTTTCCTTGCCATTCCCGCAATGCTCGGCGCATCGGGAATTGAGGTTTTGTCGTTCGTAAAAGATTTGTCCGACAATACGGCAGGCATTGTTTTCGGAGCGGAGCAGGCGATAATTCTCGCTTTGGCCTCTGCCGTCTCCTTTGCGGTCTCTTTCGTTTCAATAAAATTCCTGATGAATTTTGTGAAGAAGCACAGTTTTGAGGCTTTCGGGTGGTACAGGATAGCCCTTGCGATTTTGGTCGTTCTGTTCTTCTCTTTTGCAAAATAACGAATACTCAAAAAAGAGGTTTTCCGTTTTTAACCGAAGGAAAACCTCTTTTTCGTTGCTTTATCCGATTTTGCGAAAAATCAAAGCTCGTCGTCAACTTCTTCGTCGAGATCGGCATCGCTTTCTGCGGTATCTACGGTTTCGACTTCGATGTCGCCCGTTTCGTCTTCTTCGAATTCGAAATCGTCGTCTTCGCTTTTTTCGGGAAGTTTCTTACCGCAATTCGGGCAGAAAACAAACTCGTCGCTCACGCTGTTCTTGCATCCGTCGCAAACGACTTTACCTCTGAGATTGAGACGCTTGATTTTCAATTCCTCCAAATGCTCCGTCAGACTTTTGACGGTTGCGATGTTAACCGAAAAAGCTTCTTCGGCTGTGTTTTGGTCGTAGAGAGAACAATACTTTTTGCCGATGTCTTCATACGCTTTTTCGAGAAGGCCTTTCGTTTCTTCGATTTCCGCCGTTAATTTTGCAACTCCTGCGAGGTCTTTCGTTTTTTTGACGGCACTTTTTCCCGTTTTGGACAAAGTATCTTTAATGTTATCAAAAATATCCATATCGGTATCCTTTCTTATTTTCGGGTAAATCAACACCCGGTTTAAGTATATGAACGGCAATAGGAAAGTATCCTTTCCGTTCTGTTATACAAACGGTGCGCAGCACACTATTTCGCATAAAAAATCCAAAAGATACGGGGCTGTCGAAACAGCCCCGATTTTTAATTAAAATCAGTCCTCAGCCTCTGCTTTGTGAGCTGCGATGATTTTTTGAGCTTCGTTTCCGGGTACTTCTTCGTAGTGGTCAACTTTGAAGTTGAATTTTCCTCTACCCTGAGTCATTGCTTTAAGTACGATTGTATAATCCATCATTTCGGCCTTCGGAGCTTCCGCCTCAACTATTGTATATCCCTTTCTCGTCTCGTCGGGATTCATGCCGAGAACTCTGCCGCGACGCTTGTTAAGGTCGCCCATGACGTCACCGACCATGCTTTCGGGCACAGATACTTTCAGTGTGCCGAACGGCTCAAGGAGTACGGGATTTGCTTTGGGAAGTCCCTCTCTGTATGCGAGTTTTGCCGCGAGCTGGAACGAAATTTCGTTGGAGTCAACGGGGTGGTATGAACCGTCGTACAAATCCGCCGCAAGGTTAACTACGGGGAATCCTGCAAGAACACCTTTCTGCATTGCCTGAAGAAGTCCTTTTTCAACGGCGGGATAATAGTTCTTCGGAACGGAACCGCCGACAACGCTCTGTGTGAAGGTAAGTCCTTCCGCTTCGCCGTGACTGAAACGGATTCTGACGTCAC
>CAYXMB010000040.1:7454-10231 GCA_964466085.1 uncultured Ruminococcus sp. | reverse complement strand
ATTATAGCAAGCGAAAAAACCGCTTTGTGTCTGGAAAACGAATATAACGGAAAGAACGGCTACAGGGATGAAAACCCATTGCATAAGCCTTATATAAACATTTGTAAAATATTGACGGAGTATCAGCCGGTTAATCCGAAAAAAATAACGGTGCCGTGGAAGGGCACGGTGTCCTCGAAACCGCTGTCGCAAATCGGATTTTTCGATTTCGGAGAGCTTCATTTTGAGGTTTACGAGGGTAAGGGCGGTCATCTTCCGGGTGAAATTGTGATGATTGATTATGAAAATCATATTGTGATAACCGGAGATGTTTATGTGAATACACACGGATTTACCGAAGAACAGAAAGAATATAATCGTTATGCCCCGATACTTATGACATCGGTGGACACGAATCCGAATTTGTGCTGTGAAGAACGGCAAGCGGTAATAAATCGCTTGGGCAAAGGTAAATGGCAGATTTTCGGTGCACACGGAATGAAAAAAGATTATTCCGTTGATACGCAGCGTTAAACATTTTGCCCTTAACTTAACAAAATCATATCATGAGTTTGCATAGCAAACCCGACGGATAACGGATATTGAATATCGGATGGTTAAGGCATAAATATTCGATATGCGATGTTCGACAATTCATGAATTGAATATGATAAAACAGGAGGATATTATATGCCTTATATTAACATTCAAACGAGTGCGAAAGTCAGTCCCGAAAAAGCGGAAGCCGTGAAAAGCGCACTCGGTGCGGCTATCAAAATCGTTCCCGGTAAGAAGGAGCGTTGGCTTATGGTTTCGATTGATGACGAAAAGAAAATGTGGTTTGCGGGTGAGAGCTCTCCCGATTCCGCTTTCGTTTCCGTTTCTGTTTTCGGGAATATTTCCGACAGTGTTGCCGACAGGCTGACGGAGAAAATATGCGATATAATCAATGAAAATCTCGGTATTTTGTCGGAGCGCATTTACGTCAGATATTCGGAACACGACAAGTGGGGATTCGACAGAGCGAATTTCTGAGCCGATGGTATTTTTTACATGTGACAATCATCTTGAACGAAGCGCACCTTGCGCAATAGAGCGTTGGAACTCGGTCGTCTCGGACGGAGACACTGTTTACGTAGCCGGTGACATTCTTTCCGCAAATGTAAAAAATGCACGGCAGTACCTCGAAAAACTCTGCGGGCGAAAAATATTGATTTTGGGAAACAACGACCCGTTTTGGCTACGCCGCCTTTCGAAAAGCGAAATCGGAGAATATTTTTCCGATGTTACCGAGAACTGTGTGCTCGATATCGGCGAATTCAAAACGGAAATATCACATTACCCGAAAAAGAGCGAGTGCGATTTTTTGATTTGCGGTCATATACATGCGTCTAAAATCGGGAGCGGGTACGGAATTCTGAAAAGCAGTAAAACGTGTTTCAATGCGGGCGTTATGGTGAACGGCGGTGTGCCTGTTGATTTTTTGACACTTGTAAAAAATAATGCCGCCTTTTACGGAAGAAATTATTCCGATTTCGATTTGCAAACTTTCGGCAGTTTGTCGGATTTGCTGTCGGACTTTGAGACGGGCGGCGAAAATCATTAAAAAACTTAATCGCAAATAAAGGAAACGGCGAAATCACCGCAGCTTTTACGGCTCGGTGCCGAAAGACGCCGTGTTTTCGCGGGTATTCCCGAAATAAAAGGGTATTGCCGCCCGTTTCGGCGGTAAATATAAATGTGTAGGAAACAATCAATATCGGGTGTAACCCGAAAGCGAGGGTATTATGGAAAATAAGAAGTCAAAGCTCGGCACGGCGAATATCGGAGACGTTATATTCGGCTTCGAGCTTGTGAAAAAGGAATTCGTAAAATCGAAAAAGGCAATGCTTTACACGTTGCATCATAAAAAAACGAAGGCGCAACTTCTGTATTTCGACAGAAACGACGAAAACAAAACTTTTGCCGTAAGTTTTGCGACTTTGCCCGAAGACAGTACGGGAGTGTTTCATATTCTTGAACACAGTGTTCTCAACGGCTCGGAAAAATATCCCGTGAAAGAGCCTTTCGTGTCGCTCCTTAAAAGTTCGATGCAAACTTTTCTCAACGCCATGACGTTCGGTGACAAAACGGTTTATCCCGTTTCAAGCAGAAACGAAAAGGATTTTTTCATTCTGATGTCGGTTTATCTCGATGCGGTTTTTCACCCTGCGATTTACAAAAGACCCGAAGTGTTTATGCAGGAGGGCTGGCACTACGAGTTTGACGGGGAAGACGGCGACGTATATTACAACGGAGTCGTTTTCAGCGAAATGAAAGGCGCTTTGTCAAGCGTCGACAACGTCATTGATGACGGGATAAATTCAATGCTGTTTCCCGATAACTGCTACGGTTTCGAAAGCGGAGGAGACCCCGAATTCATTCCCGATTTGACGTATGAAAAGTTTATCGCAACGCACGAAAGATTTTACCACCCGACAAATTCGAAAATATTCCTCGACGGAGCAATGGATATCGACGGGGTTTTGAAATTTATAGACGGCGAATATCTTTCGAAATACGGCTGTTCGGAACCCGACTTCGGGTTTGTACCGCAAGAGGCGAAAATTGCCGAAAAAACGGTGTTCTACGAGGCGACAGAGGATGAAAAAGCACTTTGCCACATGGCGTGCGCCAAAATACTGTGCTCTTTCGACGACGTCGAAGAATATTATGCGGCGGGGATTCTTTCCGCTTACCTTGCGGATTCCAATGAGGCACCCTTGAAAAGAGCATTTCTCGAAGAAGGTCTCGGCGGA
>CAYXMB010000040.1:0-7444 GCA_964466085.1 uncultured Ruminococcus sp. | reverse complement strand
TTTTCAGCCGTATTTATATCTTGTCGCACGTAATACCGAAAAAGAAAATTTCGAAAAGATAAAGAGTTTCATTCCGAATGCCGCAAAGAAAATACTCGAAAAGGGGCTTGACAGAGAAGCTCTCGGTGCGGTGCTTGAAAGAGAAGCCTTTGCAAACAAAGAGGTGACGTCGACTTACGGAATTGACCTTGCCTGCCGTGCTCTCGATTCGTGGCTTTACGGCGGGGACCCTCTTGCCCATATAGACAACGACCGTGTTTTCTCTTCACTTAGGGAGAAACTCGACACCGATTACTTTGAAAAGCTTCTTGAAAAAATGCTTTGCGACGGAGGTGACAAGTCATATCTTTACGTTATGCCGTCACTGACGAAGGGGGAAGAAGATGCGGCGAAAGAGGCCGAAAGAGCCGCTTCGGAAGTATCTCTCTGGAGTGAGAAAGAACGGAGTGAAAAATACGGCGCATTTTTGAAAATGCGTGAGTGGCAAGAGACACCCGACGGAAAAGAAGCGCTTGATACCCTGCCTCACCTTTCTCTTTCGGACGTCGAAAGACGAGTTGAGCCTTGCAAGACGGAACTTTCTAAAATCGGTGAAACTGATGTTTTGAAAACCGTCGTGGATACGAACGGTATATCGTATCTCAATTTGTATTTCGATATTTCGGATTTCACCGAAGACGAGCTTGTTTGCGCTCAGATATTATCGGATATTTTCGCAAAACTCGGAACAAATGACTGTCCCGCCGAAAAGCTTCAAACGAAAATCAAAGCCGTTTTCGGATTTTTGGGTGCCGACGTTAAAATACTCTCAAAACCCGAAGACCGTGAAAATTGCAAAGTTTATATTCACGTTGCCGGCGGTATGCTGTCCGAAAACGTTTCTGCGGCAACGGGGTTGCTTTCGCGTATTCTGACAGATACCGATTACCGCGAAACCGAAAAAATCGGTGAGATGCTTTGCCAAAACGCTTATCTTATGAAGCAATCGCTTATCGGACACGGTCATTCCTATGCAATTGCGAAAGCTCTTTCGCCTTTTTCGAAAGCAAGTGCTCTGAATGAGCTTCTTTCGGGTGAAAGTTACGTTAATTCATTTTCGGAATTTGCAAGTTCGTTTGAAAAGTGCGGTGCGGAAAATGCGAAAAAACTCGATGCGACGGCAAGAAAAGCATTTGCCGAAAACCGTTTGTTTGTCGGGGTAGGCGGAGAGGTCGGTAAATCCGATATTGAAAAACTCGTTAAATCTCTTCCCGCAAACGAAACGGGCGAGCCTTTTGAAATACCGAAATTCGACACTTCTCCGTGTGGTATTGAAATTCCCGCAAGCGTCGGATACAGTGCACTCGGCGCAAATATATATTCTCTCGGAAAATCGTATAACGGTTCCTGTGTCGTGCTTTCGTCCCTTGTGACTTACGATTATCTTTGGAACGAAGTCAGGGTTAAGGGAGGAGCGTACGGAACGGGAATGAGTATCCGCACCGACGGCGATGTTTTTTGCTATTCCTACAGAGACCCGAACGTTGAAAATACAAGAGAAGTTTTCAAAAAACTCGCCGAATTCATAAGAGGGCTTGACGGCGAGAGCGTATCTCTTGACGACGTTATAATAAGCACGGTCAATTCGACAGATCCGCACCTTACTCCTTTCGGAAAATGCGGTCTTGAATGTTCAAGGTATCTCAAAGGTACGTCTTTCGATTACGTCATGAAAATCAGAGAGGAAATTCTCGATACCGAAATCGGGGATATCAAAGGATACGCCGATATGCTTGAGGCGCTTGCCGAAAAAGGCAAATTCTGCGTTGTCGGTGACAAGGCGACTGTGGCGAAAATCGGAAAATAAAATAATTAAAAACCGAGTCGAATGCCCGTGAAAGCAAACGACTCGGTTTTGCTGTGCGCCGTCGGGCTTTTCGGCCGTGCCCGAACAGTGTCTTTATTCTTCGGCAATGGGGTACACCGCCAGTGCCTGCTCGTAAAGTCCTTCATACGCTTTTTGAGTGTCTTCTTTGGTGTATGCGACTTTCTTTCCCGCAACGGGGTCATTGAAATAATAATAATCGTCGTCAAAGCCGACAAGGAGCATACAGTGCATCGGGGCAACCCATGTGAAAGTTTCGCCGTCCTTTCCGTCCGTGACGGTCCACGTCCAATCCATGTAATAAGGAGCTTCCATATACATCGTAGCCCAGAATACAACGGGAATTCCGTGACTTATGTAGTCGGTGCACAGAGTTTCAATCGGCACGCCGTGCATCTCGTCGATTTTGTATTTATCGGTGTCGATAAACTTTTCAAGTGCATTTGCGATAACGGGTGCATAACAGCAAAGACCGCTTGCGTCTCTCGGATCTCCCGCAAAATGAGTCCAAGGGCTGTATCCCGAATAAACTCCGTTTTCGTCAACCGACGGGGGAGCGCACATGTCGAGATATTCGTCGATAAATTCATCGGTGTCGATATCTATTCCCATATAATTAAGTGCCATCACGGTACTGCAACTTTCGCAACCGTTAGGGTAATCCGCAACCTGCCATATATAGGGTACGTCGAGAATCGATGCGGGCGGCTCCGTTACCGTGACAACGACGTTACCGATACATGCATTGCTTGACGGCTTGACGCTTATGACGGCTTCTCCGACACCGACAGTTTTGATAAGTCCTTCGGAATTTACGGTAACGCACCTTTCGTTCGAACTCATCCAATATACGCTCTCGTTTGCGTCTTCGGGCTTTACGGCGTAAGTGAGGCGGTAATCGCCTCCTGCCGCTATTCGAAGCTGGCTTGAACCTTCGATTCCGATCGCTTTAACAGCCGACATTCCGCTCGGTGCTTCAACTGTATCTTCTTCTCTTATATATCCCGAACTCAGCGCTTCCGCCGCTCCTTCCGTAATACTTTCGAGCTTTTCCGAAAGAATGAATTTCGAGAGTATAAAAGCAAGTGCTAAAGCGAAAAGAACGGCAAGGCAAAGCGGTATTGTTTTTCTGTTTTTGATTTTCATTATAACCTTCGATTTTTCAAACTTCTACCATTGTACTATATAATTCGACTTTTTGCTACACCGTTTTTGAAATTTTCGAAATTTTATTTCGTAAAAAGGCGAAAAAACATGCCGCTTCGAATTTCGAAGCGGCAAAATCGCTTTTGTGCGCCGATTATTCTTCTTCGGCGGGTTTTTTTACCCAAGGACACGTGAGTGCATCCGCACGGTATACGGGAGCTGCCCAACGAACGGCATTTTTGATAACTTTCTGAACGTTTTCGTCTTTGAAAATGGGGTACGTCTCGTGGCCGGGTTGGAAATAGAATATTCTTCCGTTTTCACGGTGGAAAGTGACGCCCGAACGGAATACTTCTCCTCCTTCGTATCCGCCGATAAATACAACTTCATCGGGGTTGGGAATTGCGAAAGGTTCGCCGTAAGCTTCAACGTGAGGAAGCTTAAAATATCTGCCGATTCCCTGAGCTATGGGGTGACCCGGATTAATTGTCCAAATTCTTTCATAGTCTCCGTCTTCACGCCAAGTGAGGTTACATGTTGTTCCCATTAAAGCTCTGAAAAGTTTTGAGTGGTGTGCGGAGTGAAGGAATATTGCGCCCATTCCTTTGAGCACTTCGTTTTTCGCTCTTTCGACGATCTCGTCGGGAACGTCCCAGTGTCTCATGTGACCCCACCAAATAAGTACGTCGGTGTTTTTGAGGACTTCTTCCGTGAGACCGCATTCTTCTTCGTCCAAAGTTGCGGTGCGAACTACGATATCATCTTCTTTACCGAGAAAATCGGCGATAACCGAGTGTATCCCTTCGGGATAAATTTCGGCTACTTTGTCTTCTATTTTCTCATGATGATATTCGTTCCATACTGTTACTCTTATCATTTCGGTAAATCTCCTTTTTTCAGGCAATGCCTTTTTTTCTATTTTATCAAAAAGAAACCGAATAATCAATAGAAAAACGAAAATAACGTTGAAAAATTTCAAAGTTGCGTGTAAAATAATATTATAACAACGGGGAGGTGATTTTACGGTATCACTCAACAACAGCTGGGATAATCTTTTGAAAGACGAATTCGAGAAGGATTATTATAAAAAATTAAGAAAAATTCTTGCGTCGGAGTACAAAACGCAAACCGTGTATCCGAATATGTACGATATTTTCAACGCACTGAAATATACGCCTTTTGAAAACGTTAAAGCCGTAATTTTGGGGCAGGACCCGTATCACGGTCCGGGACAGGCTCACGGGCTTTGTTTTTCGGTGAAAAAAGGAGTTGCGCCGCCGCCGTCTTTGCAAAATATTTTTAAAGAACTTAAAGACGACGTCGGATTTAAAATACCGACTCACGGCGACTTGACGCAGTGGGCAAAGGACGGTGTCCTTCTTCTCAACACTGTTTTAACGGTAAGAGCCGGTCAGGCGAACAGCCATAAATCCATCGGCTGGGAAATATTTACCGACAGGGTTATTTCGATTTTAAATGCCTCCGAAAGACCTATGGCTTTTCTTCTGTGGGGTGCCAATGCAAAAGCCAAAAGAGCGCTTCTCACAAATCCCGAACACGCCGTTCTGACGGCGGCTCATCCGAGCCCGCTTTCGGCATATAACGGTTTTTTCGGCTGTCACCATTTTTCAAAAACGAACGAATATCTCTTGAAAAAAGGAGCGGAGCCCGTAAATTGGCAAATAACGTGAAAAAGCGGAAAATCGCAAGCAATTGCGAAAGGTCCGTTTATAAAAGAAAATGCGAAAGCGAAAAGGAGTAAAAATGAATTTGCATCTTGAAATACTGAAGCCGGATTGCGATGACAGGGCAGCTTTGAACTCTATTAACGAGGAAGCGTTTCCTCCTTCCGAATATATGCCGTCGGAGGAAATTTTCGAATTTGCGAAAAATACCGATTCCGATGTTTTGGGAATTTACGACGGCGGACGTCTTGTCGGATTTATTCTGTTTTTGAAAAATGAGGAATGCGGATATATTTTCTTTCTTGCCGTCGATAAAAACGCGAGGTCGAAGGGCTACGGAGGTGCGGCGCTGAAAGCACTTGCCGACTCATATCCGAATTTGCAGATAATTCTCGATTTTGAGGAAATCGATGAAAATGCGGAAAACATCGAACAGCGAATTCGCCGCAAGAAATTTTATCTTCGAAACGGTTTTTGCGAAACGGGTCGGTATACTTTGCTGAGAGACGGCAGATTCGAAGTCGTTTGCAACAACGGTCCGTTGCTTGTCGAACCGTTTAAAAAGCTTATTTCGGTAATTCACTCTCAATGCCCGTTCTTTCCCGACAAACTTTTGTAATTCCGTATTTATTTCTCCCGAAGTACTTTATACTGTGAAAAAAATTAGGGCATATGTCAATAACGTTATTGACATATGCCGATAAAAAGAGTATAATATAAGAAAATTCAGAGAGGGAGGGACTTATGTCAAGACCTGTAAAATGCCGCAGAGTTTGTCATTATCCTCAAACCGTATTATTTTCTCCGACGGATTCTGCGGCGGAGAAAGAGCCTGTTGTTTTGAACGTTGACGAATATGAAACTCTCCGTTTAATTGACAAGGAAGGTTATGGGCAGGAGAAATGTGCGGTATTTATGAAGGTTGCCAGAACGACGGTACAGCGTATTTACGAAAACGCAAGAAAGAAAGTTGCGGACTGTATCGTGGACGGCCGTCCGCTTCGCATTGAGGGCGGTGACTTTCGGATTTGCAACGGGCAAAGTACCGATTGCGGATATGGCTGCTATAAGCAAGTCTATTATGAACAGTATAAAATCGAAAAAGGAGAAAAAATTATGAGAATCGCGGTTACTTATGAAAACGGAGAAATATTTCAGCACTTCGGTCATACGGAACAGTTTAAAATTTATGATGTGGAGGACGGTAAAATCGTTTCTTCGGCAGTTGTCGATACTAACGGCAACGGTCACGGGGCGCTCGCCGGTGTGTTGACCGCATTGAATGCGGATGTGCTGATTTGCGGCGGCATCGGCGGAGGTGCGCAGTCAGCGTTGGCGGCGGCCGATATTAAACTGTACGGCGGTGTGTCGGGCAGTGCGGATGAGGCGGTTGCGTCTTTTATTGACGGGAACCTTAATTTCAATCCCGATGTCCGTTGCAATCATCACAATGAGCATCACGGCGACGGTCACACTTGCGGTGAGAACGGGTGCGGCGGGCACTGCGGTGAACACCGATAATTTATTTTAAGAGGATTGTCGCAGCTGTAAAAGAAGGCTTGAAGCAAAAAAACGTTTTGAGTCTTTGCCGTGCGAAAAGGGCGACGGTAACAGATGCGCGTGCGATTTCGGCTGAATACATTTTAATATTAAGGAGAGGACGCTATGAAAAAAGCAGCTCGCATGTCCGGTGTTGTTCTTTATTTAATTGCCGCTTTGTGTTTTGCTCTGTACATGTTTGAAGAGTTGAACCGGCAAACAGTGATGTCACCCGCTACCAGGCTGATTTTGCTCGGCGCCGTATGCGTGTTCGCATATTTCGGCAGTTTGTTGCTTTCGAAAACAAGTGCAAAACAAACCGCATATAAAATCATGAAGATTACATTTTTTGTATTCTTTGTTTTGTATGTGTTCTTGCTGATAAACTTAATTCTGTTTGATAAGTATTTCGGCAGAGTGGGTTTTTCGCTTGTGAATTTATGGAGTTGTGATGCATTTGCGAATTATATAAAAAATTCACTTAATATAATTCCGTTCAGAACAATTTACGAATTTTTCCACGACGCTTTTATCAGCTCGGATATTTCGGTTAAAGCCGCAATAATAAATTTATTCGGAAATGCAGTTGCATTTGTTCCTTTTGCGTTCTTCTTGCCTTTGTTGTTCGATACGTATAAGTCGTTTAAAAAATTTACGGTAACGATGCTTATAACTGTTGTATTTGTTGAACTTGCGCAATTCGGTCTGATGACGGGCTCGTGTGATATCGACGATGTGATTTTGAACGTTTCGGGCGCATGCGTTGCATATAAAGCATTCAACTTAAGGGTTATAAAGAATTTTATTTCCGAAATCACAATGTTACAATAAAAAATGTGGGAGAGAATAAAATCTCCCCTTTTTTTGAGGAATTTTTACGTCGAGAATTATAACATTGTTTATAATCAAGCGAAAAACCACTTTTTATTCCGTGCTTTTACTATTTTTAGGAAAAACACTTGACAATATTACAATCAAATGATATAATAATGTAATAAAAAGGAGGATTCGATTATGTCGGTGTTCAGTGAAAGGCTTGCAAAATTGATATCATTAAGAGGTTTAACACAGAAAGAAACGGCGGTAAAAGCGAACGTTACGGAGTCGGCAATTTCCTATTACATAAAAGGAGCTCGAACACCGAGCGGTGAGGTACTTGTCCGTATAGCGGAATGTTTATCTACCACTACAGATTATCTTTTGGGCAGAA
>CAYXMB010000039.1:0-10233 GCA_964466085.1 uncultured Ruminococcus sp. | reverse complement strand
ATTTCTGAGTTCTCGGATTTATTTACCACTTTCCTTTTTATCATGCCTCCTTATTCGACGAATGAACCGTCAACAGCCGTTTTTTCGGAAACGCTTCCGACATCCAGAACGAAAACTTTCGACACGCCTCTTCTCGGCATCGTAACGCCGTAAAGGCTGTCGGCAACTTCCATCATTCCTCTCCTGTGAGAAATTACAATCATCTGAAGCTCCTTCGAATAACGCTTTACGTAATTTGCGACTCTCGAAACGTTAACCTCGTCAAGTGCCGCCTCGATTTCGTCGAAAATGCAAAACGGCGACGGATTGACTTTGATGAGAGCGAACAGCAAAGCTATTGCGACAAACGCTTGCTCTCCGCCCGAAAGAAGCGAAAGATTCTTAATCATCTTTCCGGGAGGTGCGGCGCTTATTTCAATGCCGGAGGTCAAGGGATTTTCGGGATCGGAAAGCGATATTCTCGCATCCCCTCCGCCGAACAGTTCTTTGAAAACCTCACGGAAATTGTCGTTGATTTTATTAAAAGTATCAACGAACATCGTGCGCATTTCTTCTTCTATCGACGATATAATTTTTTCAAGTTCGCTTTTTGAAGAATTCAAATCGGTTATTTGCCCTTTGAGATATTCGTATCTTTCTTTCTGCTTCGCATATTCCTCGATTGATTCGGGATTAACGTGACCGAGCGACTTGATTTGACCTTTAAGTTCGGCAAGCCGTCTGAAGCTTTCGGGTCGGGTCTTTTCGGTAACATCGGGGATTTCGTCAAGCGCCGCAACCGTTGTTGTCGTAAGCTCGTATTCGTCCCACAGCCTGTTTACCATTTTTTCCGATTCTCCGTTCAGGCTTTCAAGCTTATTTTCGTTTTTCGTATAAGCTATAAACAAAAGCTCCTTCTTTGAATTAAGCTCGTCAAGCTTTTTGCGAGTCTCGTTTATTCTGCGTTCGAAATCAAGTTCGTTGTCGCTCAGTTCCCGGCTTAAAGACTCGTCTTTTTCGATTTCGGCTTTCAGACTGTCGGCATCTTCCTTTTTCCGTCTTACTGCCGATTCGAGATTTTTGATTTTCTCTTTGAGCTCATTCTCTTTTGCGCCTTTTTCGGCGGCGGATGCTCTTGCGCGCTCGGCTTTGAGCGTCGCTTCGTTTGCAAGCGACAATGCCTGTTCGGCATCTTTTCTGTTTTCCGTCATTGCGATTTGAAGAGCGTTGCATTTATCCGTAAGAACGGCGATTTCTTCTTCGAGAAGCAAACATTCGGCATCTTCTTCAAGGCGTCCGGCGGATAATTTTTCTATAACGTCCTTTTTGCTCTTGCAATCAGCTTCGAGAACGTCGATATCCGCACTTCCCCGACTGTTTGTTTCGGCAATACCGTCGGCATCCTCCTTAAGGTCGGCTATAAGCGCTCTCTTAACCGAAATTTTCGCCGTTTTTTCTTCAAAGGCGGTTTTTTCGGAACGGAGCAGGATGTCGTTCATATCGTATATTCCTTCGGCGGCGGCTTTATCGCTTTCTATTTCTTCGAGTTCTTCGGCAAGTGATTTAAGTGTGTTTTCACGCTCGGCTTTCTCTTTGAGAAGTTCTTCTTTATCACCTTCGAGTTTTCTTATGTGAGAATTTCTCGAAAGAACACCGCTGTCACGCTTTACGGAACCTCCAGTAAACGAACCGCCGACGTTGACTTGCTGACCGTCAAGCGTTACCGCTCTGACTCTCCAGTTAAGGCTTCTCGCCATTGACGTTGCCGAATCTATATCTCTGAAAATCGGAATGCGTGCCAAAAGGTATTCGATAATACCTCTGTATTTTTCGTCATACTTCAAAAGCTTATCCGCATAACCTACGAATCCGTCATATTCCGCAGCCCGCCTGACTTCATCCGTGATTTTTCCGCTTTTTACGGTCGATACGGGATAAAAAGTCGCCCTGCCGCTTCCCGAACGTTTGAGTGAATACATGGCGGATTTTGCCGATGCCTCGTCCTCCACTATGACATTCTGAAGATTTGCACCGAGTGCGGTTTCTATTGCTATTATGTACTTGTCATCACATCCGATAAGCGATGAAACGGGGCCGTAAATACCTTTCAGCCTGCCGGCGGCGGCTTCGCTCATAACATATTTCACGCTGTTATTATATCCGTCGAAGCTTTCCGACATTCTTTTAAGCGCTCCGATACGACTTTCAAGTGCGCCGATTTCCGATATAACGGAATCAAGAGACTCTTTCTCGGCTGAAATTTCGACCTTTTTTTGAGCCGCGCGTTCTTCGGCGTCGATTATATCTTTTTTCGCCTTTTGCATTGCGTTTTCAAAGTCAAGACCGCCTTGCTGTGCTCTTTTCGCTTCACTTTCAAGCACGGAAAGCTCTTTTTCGTGATTTTCGATTTCGTCGGCAAGGGTTTCGCTTCGCTTTGAATTGGTGCTTAAAGTATTTTTTAAGATTTCAAGCTTAACGGTGAGCTCCGACAGCTCCGCTTCGTGATTTCGCACCGTTTCGAGTTTATCGGCAATGTTCTTTTCCTTGCTTTTTTTCTCTTCGTTCTTCTTATTTTTTTCGGCGCAAAGTCCGTTGTATTCTTTCTCGTTTTCGTCGAATAGCGCTCTCGATTTTTTCTCGCTTTCGAGATATTTTTCGCACGATTCTTCTTCGGCCGAAGCCGTAAGCAGAATTCTTTCCGCTTCCGCTTTTCCGTCCTCAATCATACGGTTTGTGTGAATTATTTCGCTTTCCGTCAGTGAAATTTCACTCTCGCACGCATGGAGCAAATCGGTTTTATCTCTTATTTCTTCGTAAATTCTGCGTGACTCTTCCTTGTTTTTGACGGATGCATTGTAAAGCCTTTCGTTTTTGGCTTCATATTCGTTTTTCCTGTCGTCGGCCATTTCAAGCTCGTGTTCCGACATTTTACAGTCAGCCGACGTCTTTTCGATTTCGCCGTGAAGCTTTTCGAAATCGTAACGCCATATTCCGATATCGAGTTCCTTCTTCTCGCCGTAAAGTTCAAGATAACGTCTTGCCTTTTTCGCATCTCTTTCAAGAGGGCCTATGCGGCTTTCGATTTCCGTGTAAATATCGGTAATACGAACCATATTGGCTTCGCATTCGGCAAGCTTTTTCTGAGATTCCTGCTTTTTATATCTGAACTTCGAGATACCGGCGGTTTCTTCGAATATTCCTCGCCTGTCATCGCTCTTTTTCGAAATAATTTCCGCGATTTTTCCCTGACCGATAATCGAATATCCCTCTCTGCCGATACCGGTATTGAGAAACAACTCGTAAATATCTTTAAGTCTGCACGGCTTGCGGTTGATAAAATATTCGCTTTCTCCCGCTCTGTAATATCTTCTGGTTACGGTAACCACGTTATAAGGGCTGTTAAGTCTTCTCGGTTCCTCCGTGTCGTCAAACGTCACGGAAACTTCGGCAAAGCCCATAGGTCTGTGACCGTCTGCGCCGATAAATATAACGTCCTCCATTTTCGAGCCTCTGATATTTTTTGTGGAAAGCTCTCCGAGAACCCATCTCATGGCATCGGTAATATTCGATTTTCCGCTTCCGTTGGGCCCCACTATAACGGTCGTGCCCGCATTAAAGTTAAGTACTGTTTTTTCGGGAAAGGATTTGAAGCCGTGAAGCTCCAATGACTTTAAGTACATGTTTCGTCCTCTCTTTTTCTTTTTGCCGAACAGTTCGGCACTGCGTTGAAGTTACACTTCAAGCCTTATTTTTATATTATAACCCAAAAGGTTCGGATTTTCAACAATTTTCAGCTTTTTTATGCCGTACTCTTGCGAAATTTTCGTTTTATTAAGTTTTTTATTCCCCGAAATTTTGGAAATCGCCCCGACGGGACATTCGACGGTGAGAATTTTCCCTTCCGTATTTTCACCCGTCTTCTCAATTTCTTTTTTGATTTTCTTAAGAAAAAGTTCGCTCATCACAAGTTCGCCGAGCGCACTGTGATTCGGACCTGCGGCATACGTTTTTTCGGAATGAAGATTTTCGCTGTCGCAAAGTCCCACTCTGAGGCATCTGACGCCGTAGCTGTCGAAAACGTCGAGGACAGAGGCGCTTCTTGTGACCGCTTCTTCAAGAGATAAAGGCGAATATACGCCCTCTTTCATCATGGAATAAAGTTCGGTATCTTTAAATACCACCGTAGGATAAATACGTGACGCAACACAGCCCATCTCGCATATTTTTTCGGCGGTGCGTATTTCATCGTCGAGTTCCGACGACGGAAGTCCTATCATCATCTGACCTACGACTTCAAACCCGTTTTCGACAAGCAACGATACGGCTTTTTCCGTACATTCCGTGCTGTGCCCTCTCTTGGACGACGCAAGAACTTTATCGCTCATGCTCTGTATTCCGAGTTCCACCTGACTTACTGTGTAACCCGAAAGTATTTTAACAATTTCCCCGTCGATATAATCGGGTCTTGTCGACATTCGAATACCCGAAACTCTTCCGCTGTCAACGTAGGTTTGAGCGATATCGAGAAGTTGTATCATCAAATTTCTGTCGATTCCCGTAAAAGAGCCGCCGAAATAAGCTATTTCCGCTTTTGCGCCGTCGGCTGTCGAAAGAGCGGTTTCTATTATTTCACCGACTTTTCCTTCATCGAAAAGGCAAGTGCCCGAAATCGTGCGTTGATTGCAAAAAACGCATAAATTCGGGCAACCCATATGCGGAATAAAAATCGGAATATTAATATGTTTCACGTTTAACTCCGTTCAAAATATCGAATTGCATTTGAAAGTTGCGGTCTTTCGGCACTCGGTCAGTAATTTTCACCGAAAAGTTTCAAAGCCTCTTTTGCCGCAAGCTGTTCCGCTTCTCTTTTAGAGTGAGCCGTCCCCTTGCCGATAGCCGTACCGTTAAGCCTTGCCTCCGTTGTGAAGGTTTTGTCGTGGTCGGGTCCGCTCTCTCCCGTGAGTACGTATTCGAGTTTTTCTCCCTCCGACTGTTGCACAATCTGCTGAAGCATGGTTTTGTAATCTACGAAAGTCGAATTGTGACTTATAAACTCGATTTCTTCGATTACGAATTTCAAAACAAATTTGCGTATTATCTCCATGTTGTATCCGGAGTCGATATACATCGCCGCAAGAAGCGCTTCGAAAGCGTCGGCTCTCGTCGACGTTCTGTTTCTTCCGTTATTCATTTCTTCGCCGTGACCGAGATACATATAGTCTCCGAGAGAAATTTCCGCCGAGTATTTGGCAAGGGCCCTTTCGCACACCACCGACGCACGTATTTTGGTCAAATCTCCCTCTTGATTTTCGCTGTATTTCGAATAAATATATTCGCTGACGACGGTTGAAAGGACAGAATCTCCCAGAAATTCGAGCCGTTCATTGCATTCCGCTTTTTTACCTTTGAATCGAAGCTCGTTGGCATACGACGAATGTGTCAGAGCAACTTTGAGCAATTCTTTGTTTTTGAAAGCATATCCCAGCTTTTTCTCAAGTTTTTCATGCGAAACGGGATAAACACCCGTGCTTTTGTTTTTTTCAAAATCCGTATGCAATTATTCCTCACCCTTTTCCGTCGCATTTTCTTTTGCCGAACCGTTTCTGTTTGCCATGCCGAGTGCTATTATATCGGTAACGCCGTTTTCAACGTAGTTTACGGCCTTTCCGACCGCATTCTCTATAGCGATTGCATCCGAGCTTCCGTGTGCTTTAAAAACAGGCTTTTTGAGGCCGAGAAGAGGTGCTCCTCCGAAACTTGCGGCATCGAAAACCGTGCGAAGTTCCGAAAGTTGATCTTTCATTGCAAGATAGCTGATTTTCGATCTCAAATTCTTTGTATACATTGACTTCAGTGTTTTAAGGAAAAATTTACCGAATCCTTCGGTATACTTCAAAAGAACGTTACCGGTAAATCCGTCGGTTATAAGAACGTCACACGAACCGAACGGAACGTCTCTGCCTTCCACGTTGCCGACAAAGTTGATTTCGGATGAATTTTTCATGAGTTGGTACGTATCGACGAGCATTTGCGTGCCCTTGTGTTCTTCGGCTCCGTTATTCAAAAGTCCGACTCTCGGATTTTTTATACCGAGAACGTTTTCGGCATAAACGGTGCTCATGAACGCCCAAGTTTCAAGATATTCGGGCAAAACGTTTATATTAGCGCCGCTGTCGGCAAGCAAAATCGGAGACGGAAAAGGAAGAACGGTTACAATGCAAGGCCTTCTCACTCCTTTTATCGCCCTTACAATCAGAGATGCGCCGACAAGGAGAGCCCCCGTATTGCCTGCGGAAATAAACGCATCGGCATTTTCTTTAAGCGCTCTGAGTCCTACCGACATCGAAGAATTTTTCTTTGAGCGCACAACACAGTTCGGGTCGTCGTTCATCGTTATGACGTCTTCGGATTCAATTATTTCAATACCTTCAAGGCTTAAACCGTATTTTTCGGCGGTTTTTTCGATTATTTCTTTATTTCCCGAAAGAACGATATCAACGTCGTATTCTTTCGACGCCGCAACGGCACCTTTAACTATTTCGTCCGGAGCGTTATCCCCGCTCATTGCATCAATAATAATTCTCATATTTACCTCAAATGCGCACTGCCGATTCAATCGGCATGTATTTTTAAATTTTTGATGATTTCAAGCGACCTCTCGGCATAATACCGATAACGTGCCTTTTTACCGCCTTTTATCTTTATTTCGGCGGGTGCTATGATTCCGAAATTGGCATTCATCGGCTGAAAGTTCCCGTTTCCGCCGCAGCTTACGTAATGCGCCATTGCTCCTATCTCCGTTTCGCACGGAAAAACAAACTCGGATTTTCCGAGAGCAAGCCTTGCCGCGGAAAGACCCGCAACGAATCCGGAAGCCGTGCTTTCTATATACCCCTCGACTCCCGTCATCTGACCCGCAAAAAATATATTGGGACGTTTTCTCACGGCATAATTTTCCGAAAGGAGTTCGGGAGAATTCAGAAAAGTATTTCGGTGCATAACGCCGTAACGCAAAAATTCGGCGTTTTCAAGTCCCGGTATCAAACCGAACACCCTTTTTTGTTCCGGAAATTTCAAATGAGTCTGAAATCCCACGAGATTATACATAGTTCCCGCTTCGTTCTCTTTTCTGAGCTGTACGACGGCGTAATACGTTTCACCCGTTGTCGGATTTTCAAGACCCACAGGCTTTAAAGGACCGAAGCGTAGCGTATCCTCGCCTCTTTTCGCCATTGTTTCAACAGGCATACACCCTTCGAAAACGGTTAAACTCTCGCCTTTTTCAAAATCGTGAAGCTCCGCTTCCTCAGCTGAAATAAGTTCACCGTAAAACTTAAGATATTCGCTTTTCGTCATCGGACAGTTGATATAATCGGCGCTTCCTTTGCCGTAACGGGATGCAAAGAAAGCTTTCGTCATATCAATGCTGTCAAAGCTTACAATAGGAGCCGCAGCATCGAAAAAATGCAAGCTGTCCTCACCCGTTATCTCTCCGATATATTTTGCCAAACCGTCGGAGGTGAGCGGCCCCGTCGCAACTACCGTTATCTCGTCTTCGGGAATCGAAATACATTCTTTTTCAATTACCTCGATAAGCGGGTTATTTCTGATTTTTTCGGTTATGTAATCGGAAAAGGCCGTTCTGTCAACCGCAAGAGCTCCGCCCGCCGAAACTTTCGATTTTTCGGCACTCTCCATAATCAGCGAATCCATCAAGCGGAGTTCTTCTTTGAGCAGTCCTATTGCGGATTCAACGGAATTGTTTCTGAGCGAATTGGAACATACAAGCTCCGCAAATCCGCCGTATTTATGAGCGGGTGTCATTTTCTGCGGCTTCATCTCGTAAAGCCTTACCTTAACGCCTTGTTTTGAGGCTTGCCAGGCGGCCTCACACCCTGCAAGGCCCGCTCCGTATACGTTTATACTCTGCATATCTTCACACGCTTAAAACAGCGTTTAATCCTTCTTTTCGTAATTGCATTTTTTACATACCGATATTCCCTTCGCCTTCTTTTTGAAAAGCATGGAGGAACATTCGGGACACTTTTCGGCAGTCGGCATATCCCACGACGAAAAGTCGCATTTCGGATAATTGGTACAGCTGTAAAAAAGATTCTTGCTCTTGGAACGCTTTATAAGAATATCACCGCCGCATTCGGGGCATACGACTCCTTCGAGCTTCTCGGTTTTTGCTTTTGTGAATTTACATTCGGGATATTTTATACATGCGTAAAATTCGCCGTACCGACCGGTACGTACAACCATATCGGACCCGCATTTTTCGCATTTGAATCCCGCCATTTGCGGCGATGTCTTTTCATCGCCGGTATTCTTTGAAGTTTCGGGCTTCGGAAGCTGTTTTGTTCCCTTGCATTTCGGATAGTTGGGACATGCGGCGAACTTACCGAATCTTCCCTCTTTTACGACCATTTTAGCACCGCACAAGTCACACGTCAAGTCGGTCTCTTCGACGGGAATTTTATATTTCGACGAATCGACGTTTTTTTCCGCATTGGAAAGTTCCTTGCTGAAGCCGTCGTAAAAGCCGTGAAGCGTGTTTTCGAGAGTAGCTTTACCGTTTTCGATGTCGTCGAGCTTTTCCTCCATTTGCGCTGTATAAGCGTAGTCGACAATATCGGGAAAAGCATCTTTCATAAGTTTCGTCGTAACCTCTCCGAGCACCGTCGGAACAAGGCTTTTTCCGTCACGGTTTACGTATCCCCTTGAAAGGACTATCGTTATTATCGTATTATACGTACTCGGCCTGCCTATCCCCTTTTCTTCCAAAAGCTTTACAAGGGATGCCTCGTTGTATCTTGCCGGAGGCTCCGTAAAATGCTGAATCGCTTCGGAATTCAGACATGCGAGCTTTTCGCCGCTTTTGATTTCGGGAAGTTTGTTTTTATCGTTTTTCTGCTCCGTCTCGTCGGTCGATTCTTCGTAGAGCGACAAAAATCCCGCGAATTTTACGGTACTTCCCGTCGTTTTAAACGTGTGTCCTTCACATTCGAGCTCAACACTTTCCACCGAAAGTTCGGCAGACTGCATCTGACTTGCGACAAATCTTGCCCATATAAGCTGATAGAGTTTAAATTGGTCGGCACTCAAAAAGTCCTTTACTTTTTGAGGTTCCAGATTTACGTTTGCGGGACGAATCGCTTCGTGAGCATCCTGCGCATTTGCTTTCGATTTATATACTCTCGTTGTTTTGGGATAATATTTTGCTCCGAAATGCTCCGTTATATATGCCTTTGCCGCTTCCTGAGCGTCACGGGAAATACGGAGTGAGTCGGTACGCATGTAGGTAATAAGACCTTGCATACCGCCGTTTGCGGAACCGAGATTAATTCCTTCGTAAAGCTCCTGTGCGACTTTCATCGTTCTGTGCGTTTGAAAATTGAGTTTTCTGCTTGCCTCTTGCTGAAGCGTCGACGTCGTAAAAGGCGGTGCGGGAGCTCTGTATTTTTTGCTTTTCTTAACATCGGAAACCGTAAAACGGTTATTCGAAACGTCATTTGCTATCTTTTCAGCCTCGTCTCCGTTCACAACGTCGTGTTTTTTGGCATCGCCCTTTTCGGCAAAATAATGAACCGTAAAAGGCGTTCCGTCGGACGATTCGACCTCTACATCGATGTTCCAATATTCTTTGGGAACGAAAGCTCTTATTTCTTCTTCTCTTTCAACGATAAGCCTTGTGACAACGGACTGTACTCTGCCCGCAGAAAGGCCGCTCTTAATATTTTTCCAAAGAAACGGGCTGAGTTTATATCCGACTATTCTGTCCAAAATCCGTCTTGCCTGCTGTGCGTTGACAAGGTCCATATCGATATCACGGGGATGCTTTATCGAATCTTTTACAACGGATTTCGTAACTTCGTTGAAAGTAACCCTTCTGACTTTTTCGGGCGGTATTTCAAGTGCCGTGACAAGGTGCCACGATATAGCCTCTCCCTCTCGGTCGGGGTCGGGTGCGAGAAATACTTTATCGGCTTTCTTAACTTCTTTTTTAAGCTGTTTTATAAGATCTCCCTTGCCTCTTATATTGATATAGTGAGGCGCAAAACCGTTATCGACGTCAATGCCGAGTGTCGATTTCGGAAGATCTCTTACATGGCCTACGGATGCCATAACCTTATATCCGCTGCCTAAATAATTTTTAATTGTCGTGGATTTCGTAGGGGACTCAACTATGACTAAGTTCATCTTGTTTCCTTTCAACTTTAAAATTATTGAGCGCCGTCCTCCGGTATTTCA
>CAYXMB010000038.1:4929-10375 GCA_964466085.1 uncultured Ruminococcus sp. | reverse complement strand
CATATGCTTCTGCGGGAGCAACGCCTTTTCTTATCTGCTCCATCATCTTTCCGAGGTGAACGAATTTATATCCTATAACTTCGTCTTTTTCGTCAAGACCTATACTGAGAACATAACCTTCTGCCATTTCAAGGTAGCGAACGCCTTTTTTCTTTGTACCGAACATTGTTCCGACCTGAGAACGAAGACCTTTTCCGAGATCTTCAAGAGATGCGCCTACCGGCAAACCGTTTTCGGAAAAAGCAGTCTGCGTGCGTCCGTAAACAAGCTGTTTGAAAATTTCTCTCATAGCTACGTTAATGGCATCGCAAACAAGGTCTGTGTTGAGTGCTTCGAGGATTGTTTTACCGGGAAGTATTTCCGCAGCCATTGCCGCCGAGTGTGTCATGCCGGAACAGCCGAGAGTTTCAACAAGCGCCTCTTCGATAATTCCTTCTTTTACATTAAGCGTAAGCTTGCAGCAGCCCTGCTGAGGCGCACACCAACCGATACCGTGTGAAAGACCGGAAATGTCTTTTATCTCGTATGCCTTTACCCATTTGCCCTCTTCGGGAATCGGTGCGGGACCGTGATGAGGTCCTTTGGCAACGGAACACATTCTTTCAACTTCCTGTGAATATAAAATGCTCATATTCGTAAGTCTCCTTATTTTAATAAATATTTATCACCATTCGTCATTATACTACATTTTCGCGGCTAAATCAATATTTTTCGAAAAAAACGGTTAAATTCGGCATATTATAGAATTGTGCAAGGCGCAAATCGACTTTTTGTGTTGAAATCCACCGCCGTATAAATCCGCCTTTGCGGTTAATAATAACTAAAACCGCACGGAGGAAACGAAAATGACGAAAGACAAAAATCACACCGAAAAGAAACACGACGAAAAGGACACGGCGGCATCGGTCCCGTCGGACGTCGAAGAAGTTTTCAAAAGCGGAGGAGTTACGGCGTGCGGCAAAGGGAAATCGATATATTGCCTCTCCGTAATAGGTCAGATTGAGGGACACTACAAACTGACGGACGGGCAAAAAACAACGGAGTACGAACATATAATTCCGCAAATCGTAGCCGTCGAACAGAGCGACGAGGTCGACGGTTTGCTCATGATTTTAAATACTATGGGAGGGGACGTCGAAGCGGGGCTTGCCATTGCCGAACTTGTCGCAAGCATGTCGAAACCGACGGTATCTCTCGTTCTCGGAGGCGGTCACTCAATCGGCGTTCCTTTGGCGGTTGCGGCCGATAAGAGCTTTATCGTCCCGTCGGCGACAATGACAGTTCACCCCGTGAGAATGAACGGAACGGTCGTCGGCGTCCCTCAAACTTTTTACTATTTCGAGCGTATGCAGGACAGAATAATAGATTTTATCGTTTCACATTCCACCGTGACGGAGGAAAAAATAAGACAGCTTATGATGAGAACCGACCAAATCGCAACCGATACGGGAAGCGTAATCGACGGGAGAGAAGCCGTCGGTTGCGGGCTTATCGACAACGTCGGCGGACTCTCCGATGCACTCTCTTTTTTCCAAAATATTTAGTTGTTTCACGGGAGCGCTTGCATGTCCTCATACCGAAAAAATCGGGCTGTATGCCCGATTTAATTTATGCTTTAGGCTTTGGGTAAATTCCACCTGAACTTTGCGGCGGCAAGACGAAGCGCAACTATAACGACGGCGCCCGTAATCATTGCGACAAAGTTGCCGAGTCCCCACAGCAGAGCCGTTATAACGGCTCCGATAAGAGATGCGCAGGCGTAGAAATGCTTTACGAAAATAAACGGCGTATTGCCTGCGAAAAGGTCCCTGACAACTCCTCCGCCGACACCCGTCACAACTCCCACGAATACAGCAAGATATATATTTTCGTGCGGCATACCGGCACGCACGCCGACTATCGTAAATACTCCGAGTCCTATCGAATCCATTATTATAAGCAAAAGATTGTTCTGCTTTTCGGCAATTCCTCTGATTTTCGGAATGAACACTATCAGAGAAACGACTATTGCTATAATCGAATAAACGGGCTTTCTGAACGCAACCGGAGGTATTTCACCGAGAATTACGTCTCTCACGATTCCGCCGCCGACGGACGTCGTAAGACCCAATATCACAACGCCGAAAATATCCATCTTCTTTTCTATTGCGACACATGCTCCCGAAACGGCAAAAGCCACCGTTCCGATTATTTCGAAAATCATAAAAATATCAACCGTTGAAATGCCGTTCATAACCGTCATAACCTCAAAAAATGAAATTTCAGTTTAACATAATCTCGCTTATTTTTTCGATTTCTTCGATAAGCGAGTCCCTCTCGTTGGAAATTTCGCCGTCAATAACCTTTGTCAAAAGAAGCTTCAGCACTTCCCCGATTTGAGGTCCCCGAAACCCGAAAGAAACAACGTCGTTGCCGTCGACTTCGAGATCTTTAATTTGAACACAGGCGTTTTCTCTTTCCAATTTGTCGAGAATTTTCAATATAACGTCCGCCTCTTTCCCTCTGTCGGAACCGAGAGATGTATGCGACACTGCGTCCGCTTTTCTGGCCTCGCACAAAAGCCTTGCCTCGTCGTACGAAATTTTCAAAAGAAGCCGTTTTACGCTCTTTTCCGAAGACTCTATCGGTCTGTCGTGGTATTTGCAAAGAAGCGACACGGTATTTACGGTGTAATTGTCGGCGTGAAGCCTTTTTAATACATCGTGCGCCATTGCTTCACTCACTTCGGGATGTCCCCTGAAATGACGGTTTATTCCGTCGAAAGTGCATACATACGGTTTTCCGATATCGTGAAAAAGCATCGCAAGCCTTACCGTTTCGTCGGGTGAGGCCGCTTCGACGGTCTTTGCGATATGGGTGTAAACGTCGTACTTATGGAATTTGCTCATGTGGTCGAATCCGACCGACGGCGAAAGTTCGGGTATAACGGTACATATAACGTCGGAAAAATCGCAAAGCACTCTGAAAACATCCTTGCCGAGAAGGAGTTTTTTAAGCTCCGTGAATATCCTTTCGACGGAAACTTTTTTAAGAAGTTCCCTGTTTTTATGTATAGCCCTTGCCGTTTCTTCTTCTATTTCAAAACCCAGAACGGAAGAAAAGCGGATAGCCCTCATAATTCGGAGCGCATCTTCGTTAAAACGCTCATCGGCATTTCCCGTACAGCGTATGAGAGATGCCTCAATATCTTCACTGCCGCCGAACACGTCGACTGTGTTTCCGTTCCTGTCCATTGCGATTGAATTCACCGTGAAGTCCCGTCTTTTGAGGTCTTCCTCTATTTTCGACGTAAATTCAACGCTTGACGGATGGCGTAAATCCTCATATGCACCGTCGCATCTGTAAGTCGTAATTTCAAACGGTTCCGAATTGAAGATTACGGTTACGGTTCCGTGAGAAATTCCCGTTTCGATAACTTTGTAATCTTTAAAGACCGATTTTGTCTGTTCGGGCAGAGCATCGGTCGCGATATCAACGTCGTGAGGCAACTTACCGAGAAGTGCATCCCTGACACAGCCTCCGACGGCATATGATTCGTATCCCGCTTCTTCAAGAATACGCATTACGCAAAGTGCGTTTTCTCCGAATTTGCCGGCAAGCATAATACACCTCCCGAAAATTTTAAGTAACTTCTTACCGATTTATTCTATCACACCTCAAAGCCCTTGTCAACAAAAAAGCAAATCTGCGAAATCACAGGTGAAATCGGGATGCGCCTCATCCGATGCACGCAGTATTTCCACCTGTTTTTCACACATCGGAATTTATTTTACTCCTTCGGGTATTTCGACAAAACGAAAGCGGCGAAAATTCCGCCGCTTCCTCGCTTGTTTTTAAATTTCCTCGCCTTTTATACCGTTCCCGATACCGTGAGAGTCGACGATGCGGGATTTACCGACCAAGCCCCGTCATCGTTTCTCGTGTATTCCGCTGCGGGAACCGTAATCTGTCCCGCAACTGTTGCGAATTCTCCCGTTTGAGCATTATAGGTGTATTGCACGCCTTCGGTCCATACCGTACCGTTAAACGTCACGGTAAGTGAGCTTAAAATCGGCGAAAACGTGTCTGTAACAACCGCACCGTCTGCCTCTCCGACAGCAATGTTTCCGATGTTTTCGATTACGAAAGTATAGGTCAGAATGCTGTTTTCGGTAACCGATGCGGGACTGAGTGATTTCCCTATTCTCAAATCGGCACGTGATGCGGCATATACCGTTTCTTCGGTTGCAGCCGACGCTCCGACACCGTTTCCCGTAAGAACAGCTCTGTTTGTAACCGATTCCTCCACTCCCAAAGGCGCATATTCGGTAAGCCCCGTTTCATAAACTATTACGGTATTTCCTCCGGCGGGAACGCTTATTCCCGAAATCACAAGCGGAGGTCCCGCCGTTACGTCGGGTGACGGCTGAAGTACGCCGTTGACGTAAACTTTCACCGAATCGGTTGTATATTCAAGAGGATATACGGTAGTCTCTCCGAATAAATACCCTCCGAGATTGTCTGTCACCGTAAGCCCCGTGAATGACGCCGTACCGCTGTTGACCACCGTCAGAACGTAGGTTATCTTATCGGATTCGGTATATTCACCGACAACGGCGGTTTTCGTTACCGTCAGAACTTCCGTAATCTCGCCGACAACGGTATTCGAATCGGTGGTTCTGCCGTTGTATGACAAAGTTGCGTAATTTGTAAATCTTGCCATTCGATAATTCTCCTTTTTTATTTTGGGATACCCCCACTACAGGATATGCCGAAATACGACTTTTGACCTTCAGGCCGAATAATTCACGCTTTACGGTCGATCGAATAAACCAACGCAAAAAAACGTACCGAATTCCGCACAGCGGTTTCCGACACGCTTTTTTATTCGCTTTGTATTTTTTATATCTCTATTGCTTTTGCAAACTCACCGTCGGGTATCGGGCATGTATAGCCCGCACCGGCAGCGACTTTGTATTCGCTTTGAGCGGCCGATAAGATTTCCGCATTTTCGATAATATCGACAGCGGCGGCGGCAAGAACACAGCCCGCCTTCAAAAGGCCTTTATGGCCTATTGAAGTTTTACCGCACGAAACGTTTTGCCAGGAATGGCCCGGTGCGCCCGACGGGAAACACGCAACGTGAATTTGCGCCGTCGGAGTTTGCCATGAAACGTCACCGACGTCGGTTGAGCCCGCCTCAAATACGTAACCGTCATAGAAAGGACACAAAAAGTCGTTCATGGCTTTTTTGCCGCCGTAGCTCATTTCTCCGACATATTCGGATGCCGCAGAATCTTTTTTTGCCGCTATTCCGGGCAAAGCATCCCTTTCACCGTAAGTTTCTTTGAGAGCGCTTGCAAATTCAAGCTCGGATTCCGTATACGACGGCACGCCGAGAATTTTGAAATTGTCATACAGCACTTTTTCCAATGTGTGATTCGGAACGGTGTTGGAACATCCGTCG
>CAYXMB010000038.1:0-4919 GCA_964466085.1 uncultured Ruminococcus sp. | reverse complement strand
TGAAAACTTTTTCAAAAGACGTTTCGGTCATCATTGCGGCACCGCTTGCTATTTTATCAACCCGATTTTGCAATTCAAGCGCATCTTTCACGGATATCGAACGCACCATATAAAGCACCGACGCCTCCGATTGAACGACATTGGGTGATGCTCCCCCGCTGTTGATAATCGAATAATGTATTCTCGCATCGCTCTTTGTATGCTCTCTCAAGAACTGAACACCGACGTTCATAAGTTCAACCGCATCAAGTGCGCTTCTTCCGTATTCCGGATCTCCTGCGGCGTGAGAGGCAATGCCTTTGAATTTATACAGCGATTGAATACAGGAATTGCACGTCCCCGTAGCGACTTCGTTGACGTCATCGGGATGCCACGTCAATGCGCAGTCAAGATTGTGCCAAAGCCCATCTTTTGCCATAAAAGCTTTTCCGGCTCCCCCTTCTTCACCGGGTGTGCCGAAAAATATGACGGTGCCTCCGCACTTTGCGCTTTCAAGATATTTTTTCACTCCGTAAGCCGCAGCCAGCGCACCGGCACCGAGCATGTTGTGACCGCAACCGTGCCCGTTTCCGCCTTTTTCTTTTTCGGCTTTGACAGTCTGCCCTCCGAGTTGAGAAAGTCCCGATAAAGCGTCGAATTCGCCTAATATGCCTATTACGGGATGTCCCTCTCCGTATTTACCGAGAAATGCGGTTTCGATACCGCAGACGTTTTTCTCAATCGAAAAGCCGAGTTTTTCCAAAACATCGCAATACTTCTCGGCCGATTTGAATTCTTTCAGAGAAAGCTCGGCATAATCCCAAATTTCATCCGACAGATTGCAAAATACCTCCGCATTGTCGAGAATCGATTGAATCGCCGCTTCTTTTTGATTTTTCATCGTCACAGTACCTTACTCAAAAAGTCGCAAAGTCTCGGATTTTTCGGGTTTCCGAATACCTGCTCCGGAGTTCCTTCCTCTTGAATATTACCCTCGTCAACGAACAGAACACGGTCCGAAACTTCACGTGCAAACGCCATTTCATGCGTTACGATTACCATCGTCATGCCGTCGTTGGCAAGACTTTTCATAAGGTCAAGCACTTCGCCTATCATTTCGGGGTCAAGTGCCGACGTGGGTTCGTCGAAAAGCATAACGTCGGGTTCCATCATCCAAGCCCTGACAATTGCTATACGTTGTTTTTGCCCGCCGGAAAGAGTCGACGGATAAACGTCGCACTTATCCGAAAGACCGATACGTGCCAGAAGTTCCTTCGCTTTCGCTTCGGCTTCTTCTTTAGTTTTGAGCTTCAGCTTAACGGGAGCAAGCGTCATATTTCCCATAACAGTCAAATTGTTGAACAGGTTGAACTGCTGAAACACCATGCCCATTTTCCGACGTGCGATATTGATATCGAGATGATTTTCATCGTAAAAGCTTTTCATTGCGTCACGGTACTCTTTTCCCTCTGCGTTAAAACGCTCGTGGAGCAAGTCCTCCGCTTTTATTTTCGCTATGGCGTCTTTCTCCGAAAGCCCTTGCGAAATAAGCTTTTTGCACGTTCTCGACGCAAGAATTATTTCCGGATGGAGATAGGGGTCAACGGGAGTTAAAAGCTTCCCCTCCATCCAAACTTCTCCGAAAGTCGGAGTTTCGAGAAGATTCATGCATCGGAGCATCGTGCTTTTTCCGGAACCGGATGCACCTATAATAGATACGACCTCTCCGCTTTTAACTTCGGTCGAAACACCGCGTAAAACGCTCAAGTCGCCGAAATTTTTAAATAATCCGCATATTTCCAGCATGGGTGCTGCCGTTTTATTGTTTTCGTTAAGTCCGTTCATGCTTCAGTTTCCTTTCGAATACTCCGATAATTTTCGACAAAATAAACGTGATGACAAAGTATATTATACCTACTATCATCAAAGTGGGAAGCGAGCTGAAAGTCGCTCCTTTTACTATAAGATACGACGTCATAAGCTCACCGACAAAGAACGTCGATGCAAGAGATGTCTCTTTGATTATAGTGACGAATTCGTTTGCCAAAGCGGGAAGAATATTTTTCACCGCCTGCGGAAGTACAACCGACAGCATAGTCGTTTTCGACGTAAGCCCCAAACTTCTTGCCGCTTCGGTTTGACCGATATCGACGGCTTGAATGCCCGAACGTATTACCTCCGATACATAAGCCGCACTGTTAAGTATCAAAGCTATCGAAATCGTCGTGAAGTCGCTGAGTTCCAAAAGAGGAAACATCATCGGAATAAGAAAGTATCCGACGTAAAGCTGAAGCAAAAGAGGCGTGCCACGAGCAACTTCGACAACAGCCGTAATAAGCCACGACAGAGGTTTTATGCGGGACATTTTTCCTATTGCGAAAAGCGACCCTATTATGGCTCCGAAAAAAATAGTGATAAGGGACAAAATCAAAGTTCCCGAAAGACCCGTCACAAGAAAGGTATCCCAGTACTTTACAAATATTTCGCCCATTGATGCAAACAGTTCACCGAATGTCATTGATTTACTCCTTTTGAGGTTTTATACACCGAGCACGGCATTGCGGCAAAATTCCCGCATGACAAATCAAGTCGGGGGCAAAGGTAACTCTGCCCCCGCTCAGCCGTGTCGCCGTTATTGTTTACTGTGCGTCGGTAATTTTATTTCCGTCGTCATCGTATCCGAGTTCATCTGCGGTCTTGACTTCGGAATAAATCTGACAAGCTTCGTACCAGCTGTCATAAACGTCTGCCGCCATTGCCTTTGCGAGTGCGGCATTGACTTTTTCGAGAAGTTCTTCGTCATCCTTGTTGAGAAGAATTACGTTATTCTTATATTTTTCTTCAACTTCGAACATAAATCCGCTCGTTGCGATTTTTTCGGGATTCTTGCTTATGAATGCGTCACCGTTTCCTGCGGCAACCGCAAGAGCGTCGATTTTTCCAGCAATAAGAGCTTCAACGGCAACACCGAGTTCCGTATAGAGAGAAAGTGCGTCTTCTCCGAAAGTCTCTTTAACGAGAAGTTCCTGAAGAGAACCGGACTGTGCACCGATTGTCATTCCTTCGAAATCGGCAACGGTTGTAAGTTTGCCTTCGTTTTCTTTTGTTGTGATAATAACCTGTTCACTTTCGTTTTCGCCTGCTATGTAGTAATCGGAAATAAGGAAGTTTTTGGCACGTTCCGCAGTCCACGAGAATCCCGAAATACCGAGATCGACTTTTCCGGTCTGAACAGCCGCCATGCACGAGTCAAAGGACATGGGCTTGATTTCGAGTTTCATATCAAGCTCTTTTGCAAGGTAATGAGCGAGAATGATATCGAATCCGACGTACTGTTCCTGTTCGCTCTTTGCGACGTCAACGAATTCCATAGGAGCAAAGTCGGGAGATGTCGCAATCGTAAGAACGGGTTTGTCGGCATCATCGAATTTGTATTCATTCAAATACTTGTTGTATGCCTTATCAAGAGCGTCTTCCGTTTTGCCGCAAGACGCCGTTGCGAGAAGTGTTCCGCAAAGAATTGCGAGTGCAATAATAAACGATAATACTTTTTTCATCATAATCCTCCGTGACAAGCTGTGGTATTTTTTGTTTGCTTGCCTTTGATGCATCTATTATAGTGCATAAATATTCATTTGTCAACCCCTTTTTATCATTTTGTATGAATAAATATTCACAGGCATTTCTGAAGCATCCCGTTTGTGCATTTTGCAACAAAAAGCATGAAATTCGAACGTTTTCAAGCATTTTCGCCGTTAAATCGAAGAGGAATTCCGAAGAATTCCTCTCAAGAAAGCATATTGTATCCAAACCCACGCAGTGAATATTTTTCTCGAATATTCACTGTTTTTTGAATATTTACCGCATCTGAATTTTATAAACGGATTATAAGCTCAACCGCAAGAACAGTCGCCGAGCACGCAATCGCCACCAAAAACATGCTGACCTTTTTTGCGGCAAGAATCAATCCCACCGCAAGTGCGGCGATTCCCGATGCGGGATTTCCGGTTGCGTCGACAATAGAGGGCACCGTCATAACGGAAAGAGTAACATACGGAACGTAATAGAGAAAAGAACGCACGGTTTTATTTGTGATTTCTTTCCTTATTAATATAAGAGGCGTAATTCTCACAAGGTAAGTGACAGCCGCCATAATTGCAATATATATCCAGATTTTCATTGCTTCTCCTCCGCTCCGTCATCGACCGGCTTTATTATCGCCGCCGCAAGAGATATAACGACAGTTAAGATTATGGTTTTTGTTCCCGAAGATATACCGTCGAACACGGCGAGTTTCGAAAACAACGTGCTGAAAACAAAGCTTAAAATCACGACTGCCGCAAGGGCTTTATTTTTCATGGAAGGCGGTACTACGATTGAAATAAACATTCCGTACAGTGCAACACCCAGCGAAGAAACTATAATCGAAGGCAAAATGTCGCCCGCAATAACTCCGAGTGCCGTTCCGGTTGCCCATGCGGGAATCGCAACCGTCATCGCACCGTATGTATAAAGCGGTGCAAGGTTCCCCTCACGTGAAACGGTAATTGCGAATATTTCGTCGGTAAGCCCGAATCCGACGAGAAGTCTGTGAAAAAACGGAGTTTTCGGGGAAATTTTTTGGCTCAAAGTAGCGGCCATAAGAAAATATCTTGCATTTGTAATAAGCTCCACAACCGCCAATTCGGCGAAAGTCGTACCTGTGGCAACAAGGCTGAAAGCCGCATATTCACCCGCCGACGCATTATTGGTAAAGCTTGCCACAAATGCCTGAAATGCGGAAAAGCCGATTTTACCTGCGGTTATTCCGAGAGCAAACGCAACCGCAAAATACGCTGCGGCAATCGGCACACCGTCACGGAGTCCCAAATAATAATCTCTTTTTTTCACCGAAAAGTCTCCTTAGTAAAGCAATACTGATATTTTACCTCTCTAAATCA
>CAYXMB010000037.1:0-10739 GCA_964466085.1 uncultured Ruminococcus sp. | reverse complement strand
TGTCGATTACGGTGACGTCAGAACAGGACTTGCCGTATGCGATAAAATGGGCATGCTTGCAGTCGGTGCGGGCTGTATTACGTGCGAAGGCATGAAAAAAACCGCCGAAGCGGTTGCCGCTTCGGCAAAAGAAAGAAAAGCCGAATTGATTGTTGTGGGAAATCCCATAAACATGAACGGCACCGAAGGACCGAGAAGTGAGAAATGCAGAAAATTCGCAAAGCTTCTGTCCGAAATTTCGGGTCTTGAAGTGAAGCTGTATGACGAGAGGCTCACTACGGTTTCCGCTCACAGATTTCTTTCCGACCAAAACGTCAGGGGCAAAAAAAGAAAAGCGGCGGTCGATGAGCTTTCCGCAACGCTGATTTTGCAGGATTACATCGACAGATACAGAAATACTTTGTAATTTCACTGCCGTTATGGACAATAAAACTCACTGCTATTTGAAAGAGAGGTGAGACGAACGAAAGAGAAAGCCGGTTTTTTAAAATCCGTGAAATTTAAGCTTCAAACTCCGTGGATACGAACTGTATGCTATATTTCACTGATTCTTTTAGTACCCGAATACTTTGCGCCCGTCTTTTCGATTCTCGCTGCCGTCTCCGCCATACGCGATGCCGCATTTTCCAAAAGGAAGCTCTTTGCGGGAACAACGTGTGAGCCGATGCTTTTGATTTTGATTATTTTATGTGCGGGGCTTATAATTTCCCCGAATAAATTTTCAACTCTGCAATCCGTCGGGCTGTGGTTTTCCGCCTGCCTTATATATCTTTCGCTTGTCTCCGTAATAACGACAAGACGGAGACTTGAAAGGACAATCTGGGCTTTCACAATTGCCATTGCGATAAACGGACTTATTGCTTTTTTGCAATTTTTTATACGTTCGACTCTCGGCTTTGATATTCATCTTGCCTTTTGGAGATATTTCGATGATGCGTTTCTCGGCATTTTCGGAAAACAAATGTATTATTTTGTCGGAGAAAGAGTATCATCGACGTTTTGCAACCCCAACGTTTTTGCCGAGTCGATGGCAATGCTTCTTCCCTTCGCTCTATATTTTTGTTGCAGTCACAGGAAAGACGTGCGTCACAATATTTCAAGAATACTCGTTCCGATAGCGTTTCTCGGAACCATGTTCTCGTTCTCAAGAGGGGTATATCTTGCCCTTATCGTTGTGCTTCTCGCATATTCCTTCTACCATATAAAAAAGCTTCGATTTATCCTTATTGCGGCGGTTATAGTCATACTGATTATCCCGTCTTCGGTATATTCAAGGCTTTTATCTATTAATGAGGTCAGGGAATTCATACAGGGAGTCATCTCCGATTTTTCCGCTCAAAGCGTCGACTATCAAGGCTCTCTCCTTGATTATATCATGACTCACGTGCAATCGGTCTTGACAAAAGGAGCGGTCGAGGAGTCATCAAGACTTCGCTTTGACACGTGGCTTTGCACTTTGGGACTTATTGCGAAAAAACCTATATTCGGTTACGGTGCGGGATACGTTACTGTACGAGACATTATAATGAATGCAGGTGTTACCGTATTCAATACTCACAATTTCTTCCTTCAAACTTTAATGGAAGGGGGCTTGGTTCTTCTTTCGGCATTTATATGGCTTCTCGCACGCACCGTAAAGAAAGGTCTCTACGTCATAAGGAGAACCAGTTGCCCGAAACTCGGTTTTTCCGTTGAATGCTTTATCACGGTATTTATTATAACGGGATTAACCGACATACCGACTATCACACCGAAATCAATGTATTCTTTCATTATGTGCGTTGCAATAGCAGAAGCGGCTTTCGGGCTGTATTACGAGAGACATCCCGTTCCTCTGCGGTCATCTTTTCCGATAGCGGAAAAACTTATTCCGCCTGCAAAAATAAAAAAAGGGCATTGCCCGAAAACAGAGAAAAACCAAAATAATTAACTCACTTTTACACAAAAGCAGCGTAAATATCCGCTTAACACAATCGCCCCGCCTGTGGGGAGCACGCCGTAAAGGGCGCTCCCCATAGGCGGGGCTTTATCACACCTGTCTATAAATTCAAAAATGCCGCAAATTTGCGAATGCTTTAATTTCAAAAACGGAAAAACTTTTTTATCGGCAATCGAATGAGAATTTGATAAGCGTTTTTCATGTGCTTATTACTTCCACATTACCGGTTCACGGTTAACGCCGACATACTCGTCTTTCATTGAGTTTCCGAAAAATCTGAAAACATCTTCGTATCTAAATGATTGCGTGTTATCCGTTACATCAATAATGCAAAGCCGGTATTCCGTGCATCTCGGCACCGCACCCGCATCTCACGGTGAATTGACCGAAGCCGAGCAAAGCGAGGATTGAAGCGGCGCTTTAGGCGAAGCCGAAAAGAAAAGCACCTGCCGCAGCAAGTGCTTTTCATCGATTGTGATACGAAAATTTATTACGTGCGGGCAACTTCCTGCATGATATATGCTTCAAGAATATCGCCGACTTTTATGTCGTCGTATCTTTCAAGTCCTATACCGCATTCGTAGCCTTGAGCAACTTCTTTCGCGTCGTCCTTAAAACGTTTGAGTGAGGATATTTCATCTTCGAAGATAACAATACCGTCACGCACAATTCTGATTTTTGCGTTTCTTGTGATTTTACCGTCCTGAACGTAAGAACCGGCAATCGTACCGACGTTGGGAACGTGAATTGTTTGACGTACTTCGGCGTGTCCCAAGAGAACTTCCTCAAAGGTGGGAGCAAGCATACCCTTCATAGCCGCTTCGATTTCCTCGATACATTCGTAGATAATCTTGTAAGTACGGATTTCAACTCCCTGATCTTTTGCGCTGTCAAGAGCCGCCTTATCGGGACGAACATTGAATCCCACTATAATCGCATTCGATGCGGTCGCAAGCATTACATCGCCTTCGGTAATTCCGCCTGCGGCAGAGTGAATGACTCTGACCTTGACCTCATCGTTTGAAATTTTTTCAAGAGATGCTTTAACGGCTTCTGCCGAGCCGACAACGTCGGCTTTAACGATAATATTAAGGTCTTTGATACCGTCTTTAATCTGAGCGAACAAGTCGTCAAGGTTAACTTTAGAATTAGCTTTAAACTGTTCCTCTTTCGCCTTGTCACGTCTCTGCTCGGCAAGCTCTCTTGCCATCTTTTCGTCTTCAACGGCATTAAACTCATCTCCCGCCTGCGGTACTTCGGAGAGACCTATTATTTCAACGGGAACAGAGGGGCCCGCAACCTTAACCGTCTTGCCCTTATCGTCAGTCATGGCACGTACTCTGCCCACAGACGTTCCCGCAATTACGATGTCTCCCGAATGAAGCGTACCGTTCTGAACGAGAACAGTGGCAACGGGTCCGCGACCTTTGTCGAGTTTCGATTCGATTATAACGCCCTTTGCTCTCCTGTCCGGATTTGCCTTGTATTCTTTAACTTCGGCAACAAGAAGAATATTTTCAAGAAGGTCGGAAATACCCTCTCCGGTATGAGCCGAAACGGGTACGCAAATTACGTCGCCGCCCCATTCTTCGGGAACAAGGTTGTAATTCGTGAGTTCCGCTTTTACGGCTTCGGGATTTGCCGTAATCTTATCTATCTTGTTGATTGCAACGATTATTTCGACACCGGCCGCTTTAGCATGGTTTATGGCTTCAACCGTTTGAGGCATGATTCCGTCATCGGCGGCGACTACAAGGATGGCAATATCCGTCGCCATAGCTCCTCTTGCTCTCATTGCCGTAAATGCCGCATGTCCCGGCGTGTCGAGGAACGTGATATTCTTTCCGTCAACCGCAACTCGGTAAGCACCTATATGCTGTGTAATACCTCCCGCTTCTCCGCTTGTTACGCTTGTGTGGCGAATAGCGTCGAGTATCGAAGTTTTACCGTGGTCAACGTGTCCCATTACGCAAACTACAGGCGCACGCTCTTTGAGGTTTTCGCTTGAGTCTTCCGCTTCGGTGAAAAGCTTTTCTTCGATTGTAACGACAACTTCTCTTGTAACTTCGGCTTTATACTCATCGGCAATAAGATAAGCCGTATCGAAGTCGATTATCTGGTTAACCGTCGCCATCGTGCCCATCATCATAAGTTTCTTTACGACGTCTGCCGCCGAAACTTTGAGACGGGAAGCAAGCTCTCCGACGGAAATCTCATCGGGAACGGAAATTTTGAGAGGCTGTTTTTTTGCCTTTTCACGCTGTTCTTTTTTGATTTTTTCCATCGCCGCTTTTTCCTTGTTACGGTCTTTGGAGCTTTTTTGGTTTATATTTCTGTTTTTGAATTTTTCTTTAGTGGAATGACGGTCGCTTATCGCATCCGGAGCAAAATTATCAAGCTTATCGTCGTATTTCGAAAAATCGACGGTTGACGCACGGGTATCGACTACCCTCGTAACGCCCGTTCTCTGCCTTCCGGCATTCTGAGCCTGCTTCGTTTTATTTTGAGTACCGCTCGTCGGCAAATTCTTATATCCCGTTCCCTCGACTGTCGGAACGGAATAACTGCTTTCAACGGCTTTTGCCATACGGTCACGTCTTGCCTTCTCCGCTTCTTTCAAATCAACTTTGACATCGGCGGATTTCTTATCGGCACCGCCTTTTGATTTTCCGCCCGCAGTTGCAGGCGCGGATTTTACGTCTTTTGCTTTCTTTGCTTTTTCGGCTGCCGCTTTCTTCTCTGCCGCTGCCGCAAGTTTCGCATCATGTTCGGCTTTTGCTTTAGCTGCGGCTCTCTTAAGAGCATCCATCTTGGCATCCTCTTTTTCCTTTGCTTCACGCTCTGCTTTTGCTTTAGCCTCAGCCATTTCCAAAGCCTCACGCTCCGCCTTCTCGTTGGCTTCACGCTCTGCTTTTGCTTTGGCTTCGGCTTCCGCCTTTGCCTTAGCTTCCGCATCGGCTTTCGCTTTAGCCTCAGCCTTCTCACGGCGTTTTTTCTCGGAAATATCACTCTTTCTTCCTTCGAAAATACGGCTCTTTTTCTGCATGTAATCATCGAGGTCGCTGATTTGAGCAGACCGTGTCAGCTCGTTGAAAAAGAAGCCGAATTCTTCTGCGGAAAGAACCGATGACGATTTTTTGTCGGTAATGCCGATACCTTCAAGATATGCCGTCAGTTCTTTATTTGTTTTCATTCCCACGTCTTTCCCTATTTGATTGTCTCGGAACATACTCTCTTGTGCCATCCTGTAAACTACCTGTTTTCGCTTTAGCGAAAAAGTCCTTTCTCTGAACTGTAATTACTTATGTTATTCGTTTAACCCGTCAAGTGCCGCCTTAAGCGCTTTCGCAAGGTTTCTGTCTGTTATGCAAACGGCACTCAACGATTCCGATTTGCCCGATACCCGCGACAGCTCATCACCGTCGTAAATTTCGGCAAGCGAAACGCCGTAATGCGTGCATTTATCTCTTATCTGTTTTTTCGTCCTGTCAGATGCACTCACGGAAAGCAATACCGCAATATTTCCGGCACCCGAAACCCCGTGCTTTCTTACAGCCGCCATGACCTGCGCCGTTCCCGTGACAAGTTTTCCGCTTCTCGCCGCAAAACCTACGTACGTTAAGGCTTTTTTTCGGTTTTCTCCGAATTTACCGTTCGGATCGGGATTTGCCGTTGCAAACGTCATTTTTCCTCCTCGAAACGGGTAATTTCGTCTTCGATTTTATCAAGAACGTCCTCCGGAATTTCCGTATTGAGTGCCGCTTTGAGTCTGTCCTTTTTTCTTGCAATTCTGAAGCATTCCGCCTTTCGGCACAAATACGCTCCTCTGCCGTTTTTCTTTCCGGTAAAGTCAAGTGCAATTTCGCCTTCCGGTGTTCTGACAATTCTCAGAAGCTCGCTTTTGGGATAAGATTCGTAACATCCGATACAACGTCTTTCGGGAATTTTCCTTGTCATACCGTCACCCGACACTTATACGCCTTTAATATCGATTTTGCAGCCGGTGAGTCGTGCCGCAAGTCTTGCGTTCTGTCCTTCTTTACCGATTGCAAGCGATAACTGGTCATTTGAAACAGTTACCTTTGCACTCTTTTCGCCGTCGAATTCCACAGATATAACCTCAGCGGGCGAAAGTGCCGATGCAATGTATTTCGCATGGTCTTCGGAATATTCGATAACGTCGATTTTCTCACCGCAAATCTCGTTTATGATGTTACCTATTCTGAGACCGTGATTACCTATGCAGGAACCGACCGCATCTACGTCGGGATCTTCGGAATAAACCGAAATCTTCGTTCTGCTTCCGGGCTCTCTTGCTATGTTTTTGATAAGTACCGTTCCGTCGGCGATTTCGGGAATTTCAAGTTCGAAAAGTCTCTTGACAAGACCGGGATGAGTTCTCGAAAGCGTAACGATTGAGCCCTCGCTTTCGGGTTTCTTTACTTCCGTCACGAAAACTTTTATTCTGTCACCGACTTCGAAAGTTTCGTCGGGTATCTGCTCGTTTTTGATAAGAAGCGCTTCGCTTGTACCCGTATCTATCATAACCGCACCCGTCTCGTCGGCACTCTTCGTGACTATCGCCGTGATAAGCTCTTCACGCTTCTTTTCGTATTCTCTGAAAGTATTCGCACGTTCCGTCTCTCTGATGGCCTGCACGATTACGTTCTTTGCCGCCTGAGCACTGAGTCTGCCGAAGTTCTTTGTCTTAACTTCGTTTTCAATAACCTTGCCGACGGCGTTTCTCTTTGAAATCGCTTTCGCTTCTTCAAGACTTATTTCCGTTTTGGGATTCGTTACTTCCTCAACTACGGTTCTCTGTCTGTAAACCTTAACGTCCTTTTTAACGGGATCAATGGCGACTCTTACGTTATCGGTACCCGTTTCCTTTTTAAAAGCGTTGGTTAGTGCGACAACGACCTTTTCAATCATGTAATCCTTAGGTATACCCTTCAGTTTTTCAAGCTCGTCGAGTGCGTCGAAAAATTCTGCGTTCATTGTGTTTCAACCTTTCGTTTTATATTGCATTATTAAACTTATTATTCGTTCCAATTAAAGACGGTATTGGCTTTCGCAATTGCCTTTTTATCTATTTCGTATGCGTTTTCACCGCAGGCGATTACTATTTTTCCGTCATCCGCATCGGAAAGAATGCCTCGCATCAGCTTTACGCCGTTAAACGGCTTAAAAAGCTTCACTTCTATTTCCTCTCCGACAAATTTTTCAAAATGTTCTTTTCTTGTGAGCTGGCGCTCCGCTCCGGGAGACGAGACCTCAAGTCTGTACGCCGCTTCAATGGGATCCGCCTCGTCAAGCACGGGATCTATTGCACGGTGCATTTTCTCACAGTCGTCAATCCCGATTCCGGAATCGCTGTCAATTGTGATTCGAAGGACGGTTTCCGCGCCTTCTTTGACGTATTCGACGTCCCACACGGAATAACCGAGACTTATCGCAACAGGTTCGATTATCTCCCTGACAACAGCGGCGGTATTCTTCTTTTTCGAAAGCTTTACGGAGCCTGCCGTTTCCGCCTTTACCGTTTCGTTTTCCATATTACCTCTTTTCCAATCATAAATAAGAGAGAGGACTTCGTGCCCTCTCTCCTTGCTTACATCATCGTTCTTATTTATTCTACCACATACTTCCGAATTTATCAAGCTTTTTCCGATTTTTTTATGCGCATTTTTCATTTTTGTCGTTCTTGCCGTCACAAAGGGCATCTGAGATATCCGTTTTTGTGTATTTTGTTGTTTAAAGCTTTCATTATAATAAAATACAGACTTACAACGAAGGTGCCGTCGGACGAATTTTGATATTCGGCGATTAATTTTAAGTCTTATGCTTGAAATAAAAAGATTTAAGTGGTAAAATGTAATCGATTTGATTAAGGAGAAAAACAGATGAACAAAATTACCGAATCGATACGAAAATCTCCGCTTTTTATCAGAATAGTCGCAGTCTGCCTCATCGCCGTTATTCTCTGCCTCGTTTTCTTTTTCATCGGCAAAAAAGTCGGTGCGAGAATTGAGCAAACCGTAACTTTGATGATAGATAACGATGCCGCATGGAATATTCCGGAATACGTAAAATACGAGCCTATAGTCAAAAACGAATACTCAAGACCCGGAACGTACCTTTCCGAAATAAACGGCGTCGTAATTCACTACGTCGCAAATCCCGGAACAAGCGCCGCACAGAACAGAAGCTACTTTAACGGTCTTGCCGAAAGCGGCCAGACGTGGGCAAGCAGCCACTTCTTGGTGGGACTTGAAGGCGAAGTATTGCAACTTATCCCGCTTGACGAAATCGCTTACTGTTCCAACGAAAGGAACGCCGACACCGTGAGCATCGAATGCTGTCACCCCGATGCGGACGGGAAATTCACGGACGAAACCTACAATTCACTTGTCACGCTTACCGCCGACCTTTGCACGGAATACAGTCTCAACCCGCTGACCGACGTAATAAGGCATTACGACGTCACAGGGAAAATGTGCCCTCTTTATTTCGTTGAACACGAAGATGAGTGGGAAGGATTTTTAACCGATGTTGCCGCCGAGATGACGAAATAAGACCGTTTTTTTTCAAAAGCTCACATAAGCTCACCGTAAAAAGTTCACAAGGAATTTTTCCGTGTCTTTTGCGGAATTTCGCCATACCCCGCAAGCCTTTTCGAAATGCTCGGCAAAAACCTCCGGCAGGTGAAAATTCCATATTAACATACGGCGGCGATACCCGATGAGGCCTCGCCGTTTTTTCGATCTTTGCAAAAGCGAAAAAACGAAAAAATTAAACTCGGTACGGCTCCATACGGGGCTTTACCTCATCGGATAAAATAAATACGGTAAGACTGTTGAAAACCGTCATGAGCGCAATTTGCAAATCGGCAAGTTGCCACGTAAGATTTGACGATATTCCCGAACCCAAAACCGCACATACGGCGGCAAACACAATATAAACGAATCTCGCCGTTTTACCGTTTTTTATAAAGTAAAGGGCTTCGACTCCGTAATAGCTTTGACATATAACGGTAGCAAGGGCAAAAATCACAACAGATACCGAAACGAATATTTCGGCGCCACGCCCCAAAAACACGCCGAAAGACGAAATCGCAAGAGAAATTCCGTCACTCCCGTCAACGTCGGCAATTAAGATAACAAGCGCCGTTGCGGTACACATCACCACCGTATCGCAGAAAACCTCGAAAATGCCGAGACAAGCCTGATGATGCGGGCTTTTCGTATTTGCCGCCGCATGTGCCGTAGGTGCCGTACCGCACCCCGCCTCATTCGAAAAAATTCCCCGTGACGTACCGTACCTTACCGCACACAAAACGCCGTATCCGGCAGTGCCTCCGACGGCAGCTTTCAAATTGAGCGCCTCTTTGAAAATCAGCGAAACGGCGCCTGCGGTTGCGGAGATATTCGAAAAAATAATAATGAAAGAAAGAAGCAGATACGAAACCGATAAAAAAGGGATAATAAGCGTTGCGAAATTTCCGACTCTTACCGTTCCGCCCGAAAGCACAATACACACGGTCAAAGCGAAAATCGCTCCGACAACAACGGAGGGCACGTCACCTGCGGCGCCCGACGCCGCATTGACCTGAACTATATTTCCCGTAATAAGTGAATTTGTCACAAGCAAAACCGAAAACAAAGAAGCAAATAAAGCCGATGTTTTTCTGCCGAAAAACGGTGCAAGTCCTTCCTTTATATAATACGGCGCACCGCCGTAATACTCGATTTTTCCGTCAACCGCTCTCGATTTACGATACTTTACCGCAAGCGCAACTTCCGCATATTTGATACCCATTGCAACAAAAGCGGATATCCACATCCAAAACACGGCACCCGCACCTCCCGCCGCAACGGCAGTCGCAACTCCCGAAATGTTTCCGACACCGAGCGTGCCGGCAAGTGCTACCGAAAGAGCCTTAAAAGGTGACATTCCCCCGTTTTCGGCTCCGCTTGCAAGGTCTTTTATAAACTTAATCGGATGAAGCAAAAAGAAAAATTTCAGTTTAAAAAGAAAATAAAGCCCGACAATCACGAGAAGCGCCGGCAAAACGATGCCGGATAAAAACGAATTGAGCATTTCAAGATAAATCATTTTTCTCTCCTTTTTTAATTTTATATGCTATCCGAAAGCTTTCTATTACCTTTTCACTCCCGCATCTCTCGCCGCCGATTGCAAAATATCCCATTATGCCCTTATTTTCCCGATTTTCTTACGCCTCACACTCCGGGAGTGCTAAAAAACGCCGTTTTCAATCCGATTTAAAATGTGAACATTTCGTTAAATCTCAAAAAAACTATTGATTTTTAATATAATCTGCATTACAATGTACAGGTACAAGGTTAGCACTCAACTTTAAAGAGTGCTAAAACAAAAAAGTTAATTCTAACTGCCGAAAGGCATATTTTCAGGAGGTAAAACATGACTATTAAACCGCTTGCAGACAGAGTTGTCGTTAAAGCCGTTGCGGCTGAAGAAACGACCAAAACAGGAATTATTCTTCCCGGTGCGGCTCAGGAAAAACCGCAGGTAATGGAGGTAGTTGCCGTAGGACCCGGCGGTACCGTTGACGGAAACGAAGTCGTAATGACTGTTAAAATCGGCGATAAAGTAATCACAAGCAAATATTCGGGCACCGAAGTTAAATGCGACGGCACGGAATACAGCATCGTCCGTCAGTCCGACATATTGGCAATCGTCACAGACTGAATACCCAAAAACAGAAAAGGAGATAAGTAATTATGGCAAAAGATATTCTTTACGGCGTAGAAGCAAGAAA
>CAYXMB010000036.1:0-10755 GCA_964466085.1 uncultured Ruminococcus sp. | reverse complement strand
TTTTTCGCTTGAATGTAAAGTTTTCGATATACTTCCTCTCGGAAGTCACGATATGTTTCTTGCCGATATAGTCGCCGTCGACGTCAATGAGGAGCTTATCGACAAGAACGGAAAACTCAGACTCGATAAATCGTCGCTTGCGGCGTTTGCTCACGGCGAATATTACGAGATAGGCAAAAAAATAGGCGCATTCGGCTTTTCGGTTGCCAAAAAGAAAAAGCACCGACCGACGGGAAATGCGCAAAAGAAGAAAAAATAAAGAGCTCCGTGAATTTACGATATCACGGCGGAGTCATTCGAGGATTTGAATATGAAAAACGAAGATAAAAGGTATCTTCCGATAGGCGTGCTTGATTCGGGGCTCGGCGGTATTTCCGTGCTTCGTGAGCTTGTACGGGAGATGCCCGGCGAAAATTACATATATTACGGAGATTCCGCAAACGCTCCCTACGGAGTGAAAACGCACGGGGAAATAACGGAACTTTGCGAAAGAGTCGTTGCGAAACTTCTGGAGCACGGCGTCAAAGCCGTCGTCATAGCGTGCAATACTGCGACAAGCGTTGCGGCGGGGCATCTTCGAAAAAAATATCCCGACTTGCCGATTATCGGAGAAGAACCGGCACTGAAACCCGCAGTCGAAAATTCGTGCGGAGGAACGTGTGTCGTAATGGCGACAAAAGCGACTCTTGAAGGGGAAAAGTTCCGCACTCTCCTTGAAAAATACGCCGTCGGGAAAAAAGTTGTGCCGATTCCCGCACCGAAACTCGTCGAATTTGTCGAAAGCGGTATTTTCGGCGGTGAAGAAGTCGAGGCGTACCTTAAAGAACTTTTCGCTCCTCTCGGCGGCGAAAAGCCCGAATCGGTCGTTCTCGGTTGCACTCACTTTCCTTTTGTGGCAAACAGCGTGAAAAAAGTGCTCGGCGACGGAGTTAAAATATATGACGGAGGACACGGCGCCGCATTGCAGACGAAACGTGTTCTGGATGGGAAAGGACTTCTTTCACCCGCCGAAAAGGGTACCGTTACAATAGAAAACAGTCTCGGAACAGACAGGATAAAAGAACTTTCCGTCATGCTTCTCGAACGGGAACTTGAATAAAGTGACTTAGATAAAGGAACTTAAATAACAAAACTGCAACAAAACTGCGGGTTCGGCAAAAATAAAAGGTTTCGACCTTTTAAAAGCCGAAACCCGTTTTTATGTTTTATGCGCTTTTATTCGCCGAAAACCGGGTATCCCCGATTCGATATGCCGTTTTAAAGCTCAATGAGCTCTTTGGGGCATTCGGTGAGATTTTGCGCTTTGTCTTTCGTTATATAAACCATATCTTCGATACGGCAACCGTACTTACTCTCAATGTAAATTCCGGGTTCGACCGTGACGACGTTTCCTTCCTTGAGAGTAACGTCGGCGGGTGTTCTCGGCGACATGTTCGGCGCTTCGTGAATAAGAAGTCCGACACCGTGACCGAGAGAGTGACCGTAGCAACCTTCGTATCCCGCACCGTAGATAATATCTCTTGAAATTTTATCCATTTCGAAATTGCTCTTTCCGCACGCTATGACGTCGAGAACGGCAAGCTGGGCTTTGAGCACCGTGTTGTATACCTTTTTCATACCGTCGTCCGCTTTGCCGATAACGACTGTTCTCGTCATATCGGAATGGTAACCGTCGATAAGTGCGCCGAAATCGAATGTGAGAAATCCCTTTTCGAGCTTTTTGTCTCTCGGAACACCGTGAGGACTTGACGATGCCGAGCCCGACACCGCAATCGTTTCGAAACTTATGTTTTCCGCACCGTTTCTTTTCATGAGATATTCAAGTTCAGCCGCCGCTTCACGCTCCGTCATGTCGTATTTGATTCTTCCGAGAAGCTCCGCAAAAGATTTTTCGGCGATTCTTTGAGCTTTTATAATCTTTTCGACTTCGTCGGGCGTTTTCACAATACGCAGGGACGACATAATTTCTTCGGCGGGAACTGCTTCACAGTCGCCTACGGCTTCCGTGAGCTTTTTGTAATCCTTGAAGTTGAGAGAGCTTTCCTCGAATCCGAGACGGCGCACGCCGTTTTCGGCAACGAGCTTTTTCACGGTGGCGAAAAGGTCGGCGTCGGGCATTATTACGTCAAATGCTCCGTCGCTTTCTCTTTTTGCGGCTTCGATATATCTGAAATCCGCTAAAACGTAGGACTTGTTCTTCGTTATGAGAAGCTGTCCGTCGGGGTTGTGAAAACCGCAGGCGTAGCGGTGGTTCTCGGCCGACGTTATAAAAATACCGTCAAGCTCCGAATTTCTTAATTTTTCTTTGATTCTGTCAAGTCTTGTCATTTTTTCTTTCGGTAACCGTATTACCGTCCTTTCGATATTTAAATAAATTGTTAATTCGTTTTTGTTTATGCGAAATGCGCTGATGTGCGGAGTTAAATTCTAATATTCACGTGAATTCAATCGCCTGAATTTTTTAACATAGGGCTTTTCAATCAGTCTTTTGAACTTGAAAAACAGGTTTTTCTTGTCCTTTATAGGAGGAACGACGGCGCAGAGCATATTACAGCGCTTTGCGGCAAGAGCGTCGGTCAGAAGTTGGTCTCCGAGAAAAAGCGCCTCGCAAGGGACAATGCCCGTTTCGTCGCACGCCTTGATTATATATTTCACCGACGGCTTTTTAACGTCGGCAAAAGCCGGACAGCCGAGCTTTTCGTTGAACTTTTCGACTCTCGGCGATTTGTTGTTCGACACGAAAACGACGGGAATTCCGCTTTCTCTGAATTTTGCCAGCCATTCGACGATTTCGTCGGTCGCTTCTTCGATTTCGTAGGGAACGAGAGTGTTGTCGATATCGCTTACAAGCGCTTTCGCACCGATTTTTTTCATGAAGTCGGGTGTGATATCTCTGAACGATTCCGGCATGAAATCGGGCATGAGAAATTTTTCAAACAGCATTGCAACACCTCCGTCAATTATTAAAACATTGTATCATAACTTGGCGGTCAATGCAATATTTTTTTACAAAAAGGCTTTTAAATTAAACGAAATAAAGGTTGACCGACACTTTTGTCCTGTGTTACAATATGATATTATAAAAGGAGTTTGACTTATGAAAGAGAAAATCAGAAGGTTTATGGCGGGCAGATACTGCACGGTGTGCGGTGCGGATTCGCTGACGTGGGCGCTTCTCGGCGCTTATATCGTCGTCGGGTTTGCGGCGGATTTTATACCCGGAGTCATTTTGCGCTCCGTGCTTAGGGTTTTGAGCGTTTGTCTTGCCGTTTTTGCGATTTACAGGCTTTTTTCGAAAAAGCATTATTCGAGAGCAAGGGAAAATCGGCTCTTTTTGCAATTTTTCCGAAACGTGAAAAATTTCTTCAAACTTCAGTTTGACAGAATCAAAAACATAAAAACCAAAAGATACCGTAAATGTCCCGAATGTAAAGCGGTGCTTCAGCTTCCCGTACCGAAAGAGGCGGGAAAACACACCGTTGTGTGCCCGAAATGCGGAAAACGCTTTTCGGTTTTCAATCTTTTCTGAAAAAACGGAGGTTATAAATGCTTGAACTTAAAAATATAAGAAAAACTTATAAAGTCGGGGAAATCGAGACGAAAGCGCTTGACGGAATAAGCGTTGCGTTCAGAAAAAAAGAATTCGTTGCCATTCTCGGTAAGAGCGGTTCCGGAAAAACCACTTGCCTTAACGTGATAGGCGGACTTGATAAATACGATTCGGGAGACCTTGTTATAAAAGGAAAAAGCACAAAGGATTTTACCGATAAAGACTGGGATGCCTACAGAAACAATTCGGTGGGATTCGTTTTTCAGAGCTACAATCTCATTCCGCATATAAGTATCGTCGAAAACGTCGAAATGGGAATGACCCTGTCGGGTGTACCTGCGGCGGAAAAGCACAAACGTGCCGTCGAAGTACTTAAAGAAGTCGGGCTTGAAGGGCATCTTCACAAAAAACCGAGTCAGCTTTCGGGCGGACAAATGCAGCGTGTTGCCATAGCGAGAGCTTTGGCAAACGACCCCGAAATACTTCTTTGCGACGAGCCGACGGGCGCGCTTGATACGGCAACGAGCGTTCAGATTATGGACCTTATCAAAAAGCTTTCCGCAGACAGGCTTGTCATAATGGTGACGCACAATCCAGAGCTTGCCGCCAAGTATGCCGACAGAACGGTAAAATTCGAGGACGGCAAAATAACGGATGACACTCACCCGCATGTCGAAGGGGTTAAGGACAACGAATTTTCGCTCAGAAAAACGTCGATGAGCTTTCTCACCGCATTGAAGCTTTCTTTCAACAACCTTATGACCAAAAAGGGAAGAACCTTTATGGTGAGCTTTGCGGGCTCAATCGGCATAATAGGCATTGCGCTGATTTTATCTCTTTCGAACGGAGTTAACAATTTCATATCGGGCGTTGAGGAAGATACTCTTTCAAGCTATCCGATAACGGTCGAACAGACGACTGTCGACATGAGCTCAATGCTCACCTCGTTTATGGGCGAGAAAGAGAGCACCGAAGAAAAAGAAGACGGAAAAATCTATTCGAGCAACGTAATGGGCGATATGCTTAACGCCATGATAGGCGGTGTTACGACGAACAACCTCGAACTTTTCAAAGAATATATCGACAGCGGAGAAAGCGGTATCGAGGAATACGTCAGCGATATAAAATACGGCTATCAAACTCAACTCAATATCTATAAAGAAGATACGTCGGACGGCAACGTGAGAGTAAATCCGAGCCCCATGCCGGAACTTATGTACGGCGACGCCACGTCGTCGGTAATGTCCTCCGAGCTTGTTGCGGAACAGGCTTTTTCGACAACCAACGTGTGGGAAGAACTTCTCGATAACAAGGAACTTTGCGAAAAACAGTACGACGTTATAGCGGGTGACATGCCGAAAAATTACGACGAAGCGGTTCTTATCGTAAACGAAAACAACGAAATAAGCGACTTCACCCTTTACACTCTCGGCATAAAGGACCAAAGCGAAGTGACGGAGAGCATGCAGGCACTTTTGAACGGAGAGAGCGTTGCAAGCGAGAGAGAAAGCTATACCTATGAAGATATTCTCGGCCTGCGCTTCCGCCTTGTTTTAAACTGCGATTATTTCGATTACGATTCCGAAAGCGGAGACTGGATTGACAGAAAAGACGACGTAGAATACGTAAAAGGGCTTATCGAAAACGGGATACAGATAAAAATCGTCGGAATTCTCCGCCCGTCGGACGACAGCGTAACGGGCTCCGCAAGCGGTGCGGTCGGCTATACGTCGGCACTTACCGAATACGTTATCGAAAAAATCAATTCGTCGGAAATCGTAAAAGCGCAGATTGAAAATCCCGAAACCGACGTATTCACGGGAATCGAATTCAATGCGGGAGAGGATGAAAAGGAAATCACAATGGCGGACGTCGAGGCTTATATTTCCTCTCTGCCCGACGACGAAAAAACTCAGTACACCGCATCGATTTCTCAAATGAAATCATCGGGTATGAGTGACGAAAAAATAATCGAAATGTTCGCATCGGCGCTTGAGGGCGAAACCACCGATGCAACTTACGACGGAAATCTCGAAAAACTCGGCGTTTCCGACATCGACAAGCCGTCGACGGTTAATATCTATCCGAAAGATTTCGAATCGAAAGAGGAAATCGAAAGAATTATCACCGAATACAACGAAGGCGTCGAAGAAAACGACAAGATAAAATACACCGATTATGTCGGAATCATGATGTCGTCCGTCACAACGATAATCGATGCCATAAGTTACGTTCTTATCGCATTCGTGTCGATTTCTCTCGTGGTTTCTTCGATAATGATAGGAATCATCACCTATATTTCCGTTCTTGAAAGAACGAAGGAAATCGGAATTCTGAGAGCGCTCGGCGCATCTCGGAAAGATATATCGAGAGTTTTCAATGCGGAGACCATGATTGTCGGTTTTGCGGCGGGTGCCATCGGAATCGGCGTCACGGTGATTTTGAATATCCCGATAAATATAATCGTCAAGGCGATATCGGGAGTAGCCGTAAAAGCGGCGCTTCCATGGCAGGGTGCCGTGATATTGGTGGCAATAAGCGTTTTGCTTACGTTCATAGCGGGACTTATCCCGTCGGGCGTTGCGTCGAAAAAAGACCCCGTAATCGCTTTGCGTACCGAGTAATGCCGAAAATATGAAAAATGCGTCTCCTTGCGAGGCGCTTTTTTCGAAAAAAAGCTTTTTTATCAAAAAAATAATTCAAACCTCTTGAAATATTTTCAATCATCGTATATAATAGGTTGTAACTGATATTAATCGGAGGGAAGACCCTCCGTGAAAGGATGAATTATATGGTAATAGCAGGAAGCTTTAAAAACGGAGTTACCTTCGACATGGACGGCAACGTAATGCAGGTAATCGAATTTCAGCACGTAAAGCCCGGCAAAGGTGCGGCTTTCGTCCGTGCGAAAATCCGTAACGTAATTACGGGCTCCACAGTTGAAACTACGTTCAACCCCACAGACAAGTTCGAAGACGCACGCATTGACCGCAAGGAAATGCAATACGTTTACAGTGACGGTGATCTTTACTACTTCATGGATATGGAAACTTACGACCAGGTTCCCCTCAACGGCGAACTCATCGGCGAAAGCCTCAAGTATCTCAAAGAAGAAATGCTCTGCACGGTTAAGTCTTACAAAGACAACGTATTCGCAGTGGAACCTCCGATGTTCGTCGAACTCGAAATCACCGAAACCGAGCCCGGCGTAAGAGGCGATACGGCTCAGGGCGCAACCAAGAACGCAACCGTCGAAACGGGTGCCGTCGTAAGAGTACCTCTCTTTATCAATCAGGGAGAAGTAATCCGTATCGACACGAGAACCGGCGAATATCTCGAAAGAGTATAAGCCAAGCTTTTAAAAGCGAAATCAAAGAACAAAAGCGGGATTGCCCGTAAAAATAAAATACGGCTCAATGAGTCGGGAAAGGTGTTTTTATGAATATTACCGAAAAATGTGCTTACCTCAAAGGGCTTGCGGAGGGAATGAATCTCGACGCATCTTCTTCAGAAGTTAAGCTTATAAACGGGATTATCGACCTTCTCGGTGACGTAACCGAAGCTATCGACGAAATCGACTGCGACCTTGAAACTCTCGGCGATTACGTTGAAGAACTCGACGAAGATCTCGGCGCCGTCGAAGAACTTCTTTACGATGACTGCGACTGCGACTGTTGCTGTGACGATGACGATTTCTGCGACGATGATGACGATCTTTATTGCGTAGAATGCGAAAACTGTCACGAAATCAACAGCTTCGACGATTCGGCAGACCCCGAAACGCTCAAGTGCGAAAACTGCGGCGCGCCTCTTTGCGTTGAAGAATAAAAACATTAAAGAGGAATCTTTTTACACATTTTTTATATTTTGTAAAGCCTTGCGAAATATAATTTGTTGACAAATCGCTTTCCGTTTGATATAATTCTAATGAAAGCGGTTTACCGCAATCTACAGAAAAACGGTCAGACATGACTATTATAAAAGGAGACAACAAAAAATGAAAAAAATCACTTCATTGTTGCTTGTAGCCGTTATGATGTTTGCGCTTATCGCCGTTGCGATTCCGGCAGGCGCATATGAATGGATTGAAGAAGTCGAAGCTCTCTACTTCGACAAAAAACCCTACATCGACGGTTACATAACCGAAGCCGAATGGGGCGAGCCCACAACGGTTGTCACACAGGACGATGCCGCTACGGTATCCGACTCGGACCCCCGTTATAACCGCTTCTTCTACAACCTCCCCACGTTCGACGCATCCTCCCTTTCGATGGAGTACACTCTTTGGCTCCGTTGGGACGAGGACTACTTCTACGTAGGTGTAAAGGTTAAAGACCCCGACGGACACTCCCTTAAGAACGGACGTACCAGCACATGGAACGGCGACGCATTCCAGTGCAGAATCGACCCGGCGGGAGCCAACGGCGGCCTTGAAGACGACTTCTTTGCCAACAGAATGAACTATGCATCCACCGGTTACAAGCCGTGGAGCTCCGCTGCGGTATGCGACCTTCAGTTCGGTTACTGCCAGATCGCAGGCGGATTTTCGGAAGCTTTCGACTATAACAACGCAAAAGGCATGACGTCTTACTCCAACAACCCGCTCGGTGTTTGCGAAGTCGGTATCGCTCCCGCAGGATACGACTATAGCAGCGACACAACCAACGGAATCACGACTTATGAAATCGCAATTCCCTGGTCACAGATTGAAATCAACGAACCCAATATAGGACACGAATATTCCAAGTGCACTATGAAGAACCCTAACGGTGCAATCGACAGAGAATACGGCATGTCCGCATGCGTTCTCAATGCCGACGGTGCAAGCGGAGCAAGAAGTTACAACGCACTCCTTTCGTGGGGTAGCGGCGTATGCACCGTACAGCAAATGCCCAAGAGCGAAGGCGGCGGACTTGACACGTGCGGCGGTTCCAACTCCGTAGTTCTTTCCGGAACGAAAGTAAGCGAAAGCGGTGCAACCGGCGTTTACGACAAGTATACTCTCGGCGGCGTTCCCAGTACCGAACTCGTTGCGGATTGGGATACCGAAAAAGACACGAGTGCTAAGGAAGAAGATAGATTCGAATACAAGAAACTCACTTACGATAACGAGGATGACATGATTATTCTCGGTTATAATCAGCACGCTGAAAGAATTCAGCTCGAAGACGGTAACTGGGTAATTCAGTTTGACAAAGACCCCGGAGACCTCGACACTTCACCGACAGAGCATGGGCTTCATGACCATAACTACCTTTCGACTCAGGGCGACACCGACGACCCAGCTGATAACTTTTGGAGCGCTAAAGATTGCAGCTATACAATGGAATTCGACGTCAAAGTAACCGGTGTTGAACAGTTTCAGTCAGGTTACGCTGCGGGACTTTACACGTGGTTCGGCGGCGCCGACACGGTATCTTACGCAGTCGGTTACTTCTTCGACGACAGCAAATTTGCTGTTGTTGAATCTTCGGGCCTTGCAAACCCGTCGGCATCGGCAATTCAAACAAACTCCACTCCTTTCACGCTCAATGAGTGGCACCATATCGTTTTCCAATACGACAATGAAACTTGCGTAATGCGTTACTACTTCGACCCCGAAATGGACGGAGATCATGTATCGGCAAATGCCGAACCCATCTTCTCGTTCAGCTACAGATATTTTGACTATGCCGGAGTAGAAGAATGTGCCGTAATTCTCAGAAGAATGAACTGCCAGATTCAGCTCGACAACATTGAGTACTACAACTTCGTCGACTGGAAGGGCACGGGCAAAATCGACGACGAAATCAAAGATCCCAACTCCGGTAACAACGGCGGAACAACAGCTCCCGTTGAGAAAAAAGAAGATGTCGATATGGATTTCGGAGTTGAAAAACTCGAAGACGGTACTTACGCTCTCCAGGTTAAGAACAACGCTAAATTCACGGAAGCAAACGTAACTGCCGTAACTTTCACGGTTAACTATGATGCCGCAAAATTCAACTTCAAGGGCGTTGACACAATCTCCGCAGATGCGGTTGAAATCAACGATGACGGCAACGGCACGGCTACAATCAAGATTAAGGACCTTGCGGTTCTCAAAGATGTTGAAGTCGATGCAACGCTTCTCAGAGTGCTCGTTGCACCTAAGGACGGTGTGACGGTTTCCGACGATGAAGTTAAGGATCTCGTTTCGATTAAAGCTTCGATAACGACTCTCTCCAAGAATACGGGAGACACGGTAATGTACGTTGCCGCAACTTTCGTAATCGTTCTTGCAATAGGAGCGGCTGTAGTCGTTTACAGAAGAAAGAAAAATACGGTTGAGTTTTAATCCCGACTTAGCGGATTGAATTAAATCAAAGGTGCCCCGACGGCTTCGGCTGTCGGGGCTGTATTTGTTTGAGGGCCGTTTTAACCGAAACAGGTAGCGGAGTTTGAAAACCAAACGATTTCGGAGATATTGCAAAGTGCTCTCGGAGAACCGCTTTTTCGTGAAAAAACGAGAAAGCGAAAAGCAGTTGAAAAAGGTTCAGAACAGTTTAGAAAATCACAAAACGGTTAAAAAAGCGCAAAGCGACTGAAGAAAGCGGAAAACGGCTGAACAGCGCAAAACACTTGAAGAAGTTAAAAAACAGCCGAAAAATTCCGCAAAATTGCCGAAGAAGTCACGGAACGGCTGAAAAAGTTTATTCGGGCTTTTAATGCGAATTTCGCTCCTTTCCGTAATAAACCTCGCAACCCAAATAGAGGAGCGTGGCAAGGGTTGATTTTTCTTGCGTTTTGTGATATACTGTATTGACCGATTTAATTTGCAATCAATTGCAAAACAACGCCCCTTTGCGGGTAATCTTATATCGGAGGTGGAATTTTGAGTAAAAAAGGTAATGCTTCCAAGCATGCGCTGGAAGAACTTTTTTCAAACGGCACCAATGAAATCGGAGTTGAAAGCAAAAATCAAATCAGCAATGACAAAAGGGAAGCGCTGAAAAAAAGCTTTTTCGGCATTTCCGAGAACAGTGCGCAGTCCGTAAACGGTGAGCAAGGGGAATTTCGAAACGTCGTAAGACCGATTGATACCTCAAACTCGGTTAACGTCACGGCACACAACGTGACACAAAATCACGCAAAACAAACGGCGTCACGGCAAGCGACGGCGTTTTCCGAAGTATCACAATACACCGGCACAGTGCCGAAAGTGTCGCAACATACGGGAACAATGC
>CAYXMB010000035.1:0-10828 GCA_964466085.1 uncultured Ruminococcus sp. | reverse complement strand
CGTTACGGCTGCCGATGCCGACAAAAACGGCAGCGTTAACCTTAAAGATATTCTTATGATAAGAAAACATGTTGCGGGAACCGAATACCTTGAAGGGCTTAACGAGGACGGAAAATACAAAGTCGGCACTTTTTCGATTGCCGGAAGAAATATTTCAAGGTTTAAAATCGTAATTTCCGCCGATGCAACCGAGTGCATGAAAAATGCCGCAAGTGTTTTGTCCGACTATATTGCGGGGGCCTGCGGATATACACTCGGCGTTACAGACAGCGCATCGCGGGCGGATTACAAAATAGAATTTTCATTCGACAACGATAACCTTTACGATTTGGGTCTTGAAGGCTACCGTGTTTTCGTCGACGAAAACGGAAACTTAAACGTAATATGCGGTTCTCTCAGAGGTCCGCTGTATGCTTCGTATTACATGCTTGAGGAGCTCGTCGGATACAGATTTTTCACGTTCGAGAACATCGAGGAATACCTTTTCGAAGCGGAAAACGTAAACGTCGGCGCAGACTTTGACGAAACCGAAACACCCGCTTTCAGATACAGAAAGATCGGTTACGGGGTGTGGCAGAAAAAAAGGTCTTATTATGCGACAAGACTTAACGACGGCGGCTCACCGACTCCCGAAACGGGATATTGCGAAGGATATGTTTTCGCATTCGGACATTCGTATTATTATCAAGAGGCGGGTTTCGGAAACAACGATCCCGCATGGACAAGCACGACAAAACAGCCGTGCCTCACTTCCGAAGAATTTTATGATAAGGTTATCAAGTATAATGAAGATTTAATGGAATTCAGAAGAACGTCGTGGGGTCAGATACCGGGTGTTCATTATACGGAGCTTCCCTGTACTCCGAACGACAGCTCCGAATTTTGCAATTGTACGGAATGTAAGAGAATATATGCCGAAGAGGGAAGTATTGCGGGAACGGTATTCCGCCTTTCAAACAGAGTTATAGAATACCATAAGCAAACGTATCCCGATATAAAGCTCCACACTCTTGCATATTGGGATGCGAGAAATCCTCCTAAAATGACAAGGCCCGACGAGTCGGTTAACGTTATGTTCTGCGCAATGGGATGCAACAATCACACGTTCGACAAGACTTATGAGTGTGACGAATGCGGCGGAAACCAAAGATATCCCGGAGACGTTCAAAGCAATACGATCGAAATGAATTACTTAAAAGGTTGGCTTGAACTTTCCGACAGCGTTTATTTGTATTATTACTCTGCGGTATATCCCACGATGGCCGCCCCGACTCCGAGTGTTATGAATTTCCGAGATGACCTTAAATATCTTGCGTCAATCGGAGTGAAAGGAGTCTTTTTCGACGGTCCCGACGGGTATGCTTTTGAAAAACTCAAATTTTATATTGAGACGAAGGCTCTGTGGAATCCCTGTATGACCGACGAGGAATACAACACTCATATCAATGAATTTCTCATGGCGTATTACGGCGACGGTTGGGAATACATAAGAGAATATCTCGATATGCAAACCGAAGCGGGCGACCTTCAAGGATGCTTCACGAACAATTTCGACCGTCCTTGGAATATGTACAATAAGGAATATTTTGCGGAAAATTATCATTATATGCTCAGCCTTTTCGACAAAGCGCTCGATGCCTCAGATTCGGAAGAACGGGTAAATCGAATACTCGAATGCCGTATTCACGTTGATTATCTCGGCCTTTCGGCAACTTATGAAAGAGATTACGTAAACGGCGACAGCGAAACAAGAGCGGAGTACGCAAAGCTTTACGGCGATTTTTACGACTATGTTGTCGCAAACAATATAACGCTCTGGTCGGCAGGATGTCAGAATTTCCCGACGTCGAAAAACGATATCAGAGATACCATGAGTTGGCTTGAAGAAGGCTATACCGGTGAATGGATCTATAAGCCAAGCGAGAACCGCTGGATTTAATCTCTCGGATTAAACGGAAAATATTCGACAATCGGCTTTTCGGTTGCGGTCGAAAAGCCGATTGATTTTGAACAAAACCGCCGATGTTAACAATTGACAGAATGAAAAACGGTCCGAAAGATGCCCGAAAGTTAATTTGTCGATTAAATAATTGACAAGTGCAGAAAACCGTGATATACTACATATAGATTTCTAAGAAAAATCGAACACAAATCTTGCACGGCAAGGAGCAATAATATGAAATGCCCTTCATGTAATTCGGAAAACCTCAAAGTTATAGATTCAAGACCCGTACCGGAAAACAACAGTATACGGAGAAGAAGAGAGTGCAACGACTGTAAATTCAGATTTACAACGTATGAAATAGTTGATCAGTTCCATCCCGTAGTGCTTAAAAAAAGCGGTTCAAAGGAATATTTCGACAAGAACAAGCTTCTTTCGGGACTTTTTCAGGCGTGTCAGAAAAGGCCTGTGGATCCCGAAAAAATAGCAAACGAAATAGAGTCGGAAATACTCAACGGACTTCGCCGTGAAATCACGTCGAAGGAAATAGGCGAAATGGCGATGGAAAAATTAAGACGCCTCGACGACGTCGCATATGTCAGATTCGCATCGGTCCATAGGGAGTTCAAGGACGTTGAGTCGTTTATGCGTGAAATAGAGCTTGTACGCCGTAAGGAAAATAAATAATTTTAAATAAACTTCCGAAATATCAAGTTTTCGCAAAGCAAACAAGTCGCCGCATTTGACTTTTTGCTTTGCTTTTTTTACGGGATTCGAAATGCGCTTCGAAATATTAACAAAAAGCCTTTGCTAACTTTTTCATCGGGTATTGACAAGCCACCGTCAAAAGATTATAATTCATGCTAAACGAATTATAAAGAACGATTACCGAAGCTGTGCTTTCGGCATAATATATATTAATGTCTTTTGTCGGAGGAACAAAATGAGTATCGAAAGCAATACCAAAAAGGCTTATGAAATATCGCTTGTCACGATTGTCGTGAACTTTGTGCTTTCCGTATATAAGTTCACGGCGGGAATAATCGCACATTCGGGAGCGATGATATCGGACTCGCTTCACTCGGCATCCGACGTGCTCAGCACGCTTATTGTTATAGCCGGTATAAAAATATCGGCAAAGTCATCCGATAAATCTCATCCTTACGGTCATGAGCGTTTTGAATGCATAAGCGCCGTTATTTTATCCGCACTTCTTGCCGCAACCGGAATCGGGATAGGAATAGGCGGAGTGAAAAACATCGTATTCAAAAGCGATTCGCTTAAAACTCCGGGTGTTGCCGCACTCGTCGCCGCTCTCGTTTCGATTGCGGTCAAAGAGTTTATGTATCATTATACCATGAGAGGAGCCGTCAAAATAGGTTCCGATTCACTGAGAGCCGACGCATGGCATCACAGAAGTGACGCTCTGTCGTCTGTCGGAAGTTTTGCGGGGATTTTCGGAGCAAGGCTCGGTATAAAAGTTCTCGACCCCATAGCGTCTGTCGTCATATGCTTTCTTATCGTCAAAGTCGCTTTCGATATTTTCAAAGATGCGGTAAATAAAATGACCGACAGAGCATGCGACGAAGAAACGGTTGAACTGATAAGACAAACCGCACTTGAGCAAGAAGGTGTTTTGGCGGTGGACCTTTTAAAAACAAGGCTTTTCGGTGACAGGATATATGTCGACGTTGAAATATGCGCCGACAGAAATTTAACTCTTGAAAAATCCCATGAAATAGCGGAGAGAACTCACGATGCCATTGAAGGGGTTTCCCCGAAAATAAAGCACTGTATGGTACATGTCAATCCGTCGAAGCCTTCGGACGGAGAAAAAAGCAAAAATACGTCAAAAGACGATAACGGAGAATAAAATGAAAATTAACGTGTTTCCCAAACCGAAGAAAATCATCGAATACGGAGGTCAAACCTATATCGACCTCAGTTTTATGGCGGACAGTGATGGGCTTGAAAGATTTTTCGGTGCGTTTTCGGATGCCGCCGACAGAATCTGGGGCTTTGCCGCAACACCGATTTTGAAAAAAGACGACGAAAAACTTTATACCCCGCTCACCGAAGTGCAACCGTCTGAGAAAACCGCCGAGTCGAAAGAAGATATCGCATCGAATGCGGGAATTGCGGTATACCGTGACTTGTCGCTTCCGTGCGGAGGATACGTTCTCGACATCGGTAAAACATGTGAGGTTCGTTATGCCGATACCGAAGGACTTACAAATGCTCTCTTTACGATTTTGAAAATCGGGAAGCGTACTTGCGATATGAAAGTCGAACTTCCGAAATGCCGAATTGAAAATTTTCCCGACAGTACTTTCAGAGCATTGCAACTTGATGTCGCACGTAAATGGCATCCGATAGATTTCCTTTATAAATATGTCGATCTTGCGGCATTTTACGGTATAAACAAGTTTATAATTCACTTCACCGATGACGAGAGTTATACGCTTCCGTCCGCTGCTTTTCCGAAACTTCCGACTCCCTACAGACATTATACGAAAGCGGAGCTTTCGGCACTTGACGATTATGCGGCCTCACGTTCCGTGACAATAATTCCCGAAATCGATATGCCCGGCCACAGCTCGAAAATGTGCCTAAATTATCCCGAAATATTCGGTGCGTGCGGTATTACGGAGGCCTCAGAAAAAACTTTTGCGGCTCTTGAAAAGCTGTATCTTGAGGCAATGGAGATTTTTCCGAGAAGCGAATATATTCATCTCGGTGGCGACGAGGCAGTTCTCGGAAGATGGCTTGAAAGCGAAGAAAGCATGGAATATATGCGAAAAAACGGCATAAAGGATATCCATGAACTTTACGGTCACTACGTCGGCAGAATGTGCAAATTTATTCTATCCGAAGGCAAAACCCCGATAGTGTGGGAAGGGTTTAGAAAAGAATCCAACGGACATGTTCCGAAAGAAACCGTTGTTGTGGCGTGGGAAAGCTTGTATCAGCTGGCGCCAGAACTCGCAAGCGACGGCTTTAAACTTCTCAACGCATCATGGAAACCGCTTTACGTCGTCTCACCTTGGCGTATGTGGTCTTGCGAAGAAATACTTTCGTGGAATAAATACAAGTGGGACCATTGGCTTGAAAAGTCCCCCGCATACGGCGGAGATAAAGTTTTCGTCGACAGAAAAACGGCGAGCGTCGACGGCGGAATTCTGTGCGCATGGGGTGATTACCTTAAAGGATATGAAAGTTGTCGTCTTGCGTGCCAACTTGAATTTAAAAGCGTTGCGCCGAGACTTGCGGCTCTCTCCGAAAGGCTTTGGTCGAACGACAGAGAGGCAGACCCCGACGAATTTAAAGCGGCATACGAATCGTTCAAGGATTTGATAAACCTCTTTTGGAGTGAAAACCCTTTCAGAGGAGAGCTCTGAGGCGAGAAAAATTCTTCAAATCAAAGTCCCGATGTTCTTTGTTTCACCGACTTATTCGGTATGAAGACGGGGGCCTTGTGGCATCTGCCGTGAAATCGGCTTCTCGGTGCTTGATTATTGATTAATCGAAGAAAATATGACATAATTATACGTGGAATTTAACTGTTTTGATTTGCCGTGCTTTTGCGGAGACAATGAATTCGATGAAAAAGTTTAAAAATTGATATGTATGCTTCTCGCTTCATCACGGTTGCGGGAACGGTAATGTCGTCATCCGGCTACGGAGCGGAGTACGAGCTTTCCGACGGTGCGGCGGTTTTCAATTCTCCCGCATCCCATAGGTATTTTGTGATAAGTAATTCGGTTAATAATCCCGATATGACTTACGACTCGGTTCAAAATGCCGAGCCAATGCGTGTAAATACCGCATTTGATCCGTATGCTCTTTTAAGTTACGATGCTTTGGGAATATCTCTCGACGCCGCAACTTATAAGTACATAGTTTTTACGTATAAAGTACCGCAAACCGTTTCATCTGCGGCAAGCGAAGCCGAAATATTTTACTGCGTGGGAAGCACGAGAGTTCCGACGGGCGGAAAATCGGTATCGCTGACATTGACGAAGGACAATACTTTTCGCTCTCATATAATCGATATGTCGGCGGTTTCCGACTGGACGGGGAATACACGCTCTGCGCATAGATTGCTTCAAAAACGCTTCTGTCGGGGACGTAATGTACCTTGATTCCGTTATTCTTGCCGAAAGTGCAACGGAAGTCGGCAAAATAGCATCGTACCGCTCCGAAAAAGCGAATGGGACGGCACCGTTCAGACTTTATTTACATCGGATAATTACTTCTCTTTTCTGAAAACGGGCGGTTATTCTTTTCTTTACGGAGACGTAAATCTCGACGGTACCGTTTCTTTAAAAGATTTATCACTTTTCAGAAAATATCTCATGTGCTTTGTCGGATTCGGTAATATAACTTACAGAAACACTACGGGAAGAAACGATATACAAAGCGCAAAAGTCGTTTACGATACGGAATACATTTACTTTTATGTCGACTGCGTCGAAAGCATTACACCGTACAGCACGTCCTCGTCGTGGATGCAACTGTTTATCGACGCCGACAATTCTTCGGACACGGGTTGGTACGGTTACGATTATATAGTGAATTACAAAGCGCAGGGAAGCGACAAAACGTCGATTGCGAAAAATACGGTAAACGGCACCTACAGTTTTGAAATTACGGACAGTTCCGTAGAATACAAAACGAGCGGTAATATGATAATGATTAAGGTGCCGCTTTCGGAACTCGGCATAGCCGATTATTCCGACATAATTTTTTCCTTCAAATGGGGTGACAGCACAGGCAATCTCGATACTATTGAAAAAATGTACGTTGACGGCGACGTGATGCCTCTCGGACGGCTCAATCATCTTTTCACAAATACAGGCTTAAATTAGCTTTAAAATATTTTGAAAAATATTGAATCGAGAGTTGTGTTGTGGTAAAATAAAAAAGAGCAGGGTAACTGCATATATTTTAAAAGAAGAGGGATTGTGCGATGAATATAAAGAAAAAACTCGGATTCGGACTCATGCGACTTCCGCTTACCGACCCGACGAATCCGTCTGCGGTTGACGTTGAGACGACGTGCAAAATGGTTGATGCCTTTATAGAGAGAGGATTTACCTACTTTGATACCGCATGGATGTATTGCGGATTCGAAAGTGAAAATGCCGTAAAAAAGGCGCTGTGCGAGCGTCATGAAAGGAATACTTTCACTCTCGCCACAAAACTTCATGCCGGATTTTTAAATTCGCATGAGGACTGCGAAAAAATCTTTTCAAAGCAACTCGAAAAGACGGGTGCCGGTTATTTCGACTACTATTTGCTTCATGACCTCAGTACCGAAAATTACGTCAAGTGCACTCAACTTGATGCTTTTTCATTCGTGAAAGAGAAGAAAGAGGCGGGTCTTATAAAGCATATCGGATTTTCGTTTCACGATTCGCCCGAACTTCTTGACGAGATACTTATAAAGCACCCTTATATGGAATTTGTTCAGCTTCAAATCAATTATCTCGACTGGAACAGCCCCGCAATTCGCTCAAGAGAATGTTACGAGGTCGCCCGTAAGCACGGCAAACCGATTATCGTTATGGAGCCCGTGAAAGGCGGCACTCTCGCAAAGCTTCCCGACGAGGCGGAAAATATGCTGAAAAAATGCCGTCCCGATGCGTCGGTTGCTTCATGGGCGCTTCGCTTTGCCGCAGGACTTGACGGAGTTGCCGTAGTTCTCAGCGGTATGAGCAACGAAAAACAGCTTGACGAAAACACCGCTCTTTTTTCCGATATCGAAAAGATGTCGGACGAGGAATTTTCTCTTGTTATGAAAGCGGCGGAAATATTCAGTTCGAATCCGTTTATTCCGTGCACCGGATGCTCATACTGTGTCGACGGGTGCCCTAAAAATATTCCCATACCGAAATACTTCTCGCTTTACAACGCCGATAAAAAAGAGTCCCCCGATAAAGGTTGGACTCCGCAAAGAGAATATTACGAAAATCTGACTCTGCATAACGGTGCGGCATCGGACTGTATCGAATGCGGTCAGTGTCGGGGAATATGCCCGCAGCATTTGAGAGTTGAAAATTATCTCAAAGAAGTCGCAAAATACTTCGGAAAATAAGTCTCGATTTTTAAAGACGTACACTCGGATATAAATAACGGTGTGCTTTTGTTTTCCGACGTCGATCTCGGTGTCGAGATATCGGTAACGTGTCCCGAACTGCGGTGCGGCCGTGAGGGCTCGGCAAGATTATTACTCATTTTGTCCTTATTGCGGCACGGCAGTGCAATGATACATGTATATCAAGCTTCCTCGTCAGAGGGGGCTTTTTATTTGCCTCTATGATACGAAATATTATGATACAATTGATAGGTGACAAAAAGAGGAGACCGACTGAGGTTTAGCTTAATCGGTCTTTCCTTTTATTTCATTCAATATGTGTTACAATCACATAATTAAACTTCGTCCGACTTCCGTTCGGTTATCTCGACAAATTCACCGGTGGGTTCTAAAATCTCCGACAGCACGGTTAAATTTTTTCGGGATTTTGAATTTTAACTTTCAAAGCCGACTGAAAAATATATCGGTATATGAGAAACAGAGCCTTAGTATTTTCAGCCGAAATCGAATACGGCTTTTCCGTCGACAAGTTTCAAAGCGGCGGAAAATGTTTTTCCGTTTTTCGATATGAATCCTTCGATTTTCGACGTTTTGCCCGTTTCAAGCAAAAGTTTTATATTTGATACAGAGATATTACGCTTGCAAATTACGGTATTCACTCCGAACTTACATCCGTCGGAATAACCCGAACAGCCATAGCTGAATTTATATCTTTTTACGGGCTTTCCGCAAAGCGGGCAAACGCCTACCGTATCCATAAAGCATCCGGTGTCGGTGTCGGTTTCGGGAGGCATTTCTTTTTTGTCGAAAATTTTTGCGATTTCGCCTTTTGCGAGAGCAACGCTGTCTTCGGTTTTTATTTCGCCGCGAAATACTTTTTTTAAGGCTTTTCCCATTTCGACGGTTTTATATTTATCCATCGAAATACCCATTCTCTCAAGGCTTTCAATGAGGAAAATCCCACCGGGCAGAATAGTGTAAACATCTTTTTTCAGCTCGATATAACCGCTTTTCCTGGCATTGTCGATTATCCCCGTCCTTGTGGCTTCGGTGCCGAGTTCAAGCCCTTCGAAAATAGCCTTATAGTCCTCTGTATCGTCGGTGCCGACCTCGTCGGTATCATCCGTATTTTTCGCTGCCGCTTTTTCTTCCTTGAACGGATTTTTGAGATAATTGTTCAGCGTTTCTATCGTATAATGTTTCGGAGGGGAGGTCTCCTTTTCGCACGGCTTGAAATCGATATTCACGGCATCTCCTTTTGCAAGCGGCGGAAGGATTTTGTCCTTTTGGGTCGCATCGTCGTATTTCATCCACCCTTTTTCAAGGATGACCGTACCCTTTTGAACAAACTTTTCAAGTTCGCCCACCGAAATTTCGATTTCCGTTTTGTTAGCCACGCAATCTTCGGCACAAAAAACGGCCGCAAATCTGCGAAAAACCGTTGAATACACCTGCATTTCCCTTTCGGTGAGTTTTCCTTTTTCGGGTATTTTGTAAGTCGGAGTTATTGCCGAGTGACTTTCGATTTTCGAATCGTCGAAAATCGTTTTTGAATCTTTGAATTTCATCGGATATCCGAGATTCTTGCAACTTTCGATTATTTTCTTGATTTTATCCTTTTCCGCACTTGCAAGATATTCGGAGTTTGTTCTGGGATAAGTTAAATATCCCGCTTCATAAAGTTTTTGAACGGTATCAAGACTGTCTCCCATCGACATTTTATACTTTTTGCCGAGAACGTTTTGAAGTTTCGACAGGGAGTACAGCTTGCCTGCGGGAATGACGGTTTTTCTTTTCTTGACGGATGTTACGACAGCCCCCGTTTCATTGTAAAGACGGCATGTTTCCTCAGCCTTGCGAAGGCTGTTTTTATCGAATTTGCTTTTTGACGTCAGCTCGATTACGGCGTCTTTCGTTTTTTCCTTGCTGACAAGCGCAAAATATTTATCGGGCACAAAATTTTTTATCGTCATGTCTCGGTCGTAAATCGCTTTTACTATAGGCACTATAACTCTTCCGACACGGAGCAAAGTTCCCGTTTTCAAGGTTGCATATCTCGTGAGATTGACTCCGTAAAGCCAATCTATATAAGTTCTCGAAAACCCTTCGTTTGCAAGATTTTCGTATTCGTTCTCGTCCTTCATCTCGTCAAGTGCCTGACGGACCGTTTCGGGAGTTTGGTCGGGAAGCCAAAGACGGCAAAGCTTTTTTTCGCTTTTCAAAGCGTTCATGACGCAAAGCCGCACTATAATTTCACCCTCTCGGTCGGCGTCTCCCGCATTTACAACCGTATCAACGTCATCTCTGTTGCAAAGATATCTGATAGTCGCAAATTGCTTTTCAACTCCGCTGTCGGGTTTTTTATCGCTTCCTTTTCGAAGCTCGAAATTGAATTTTTCGGGAAAGCACGGTAGGTTTTTCATACTCCATCCGCCGGCGCCTTCCGGTGCGGGATTGTAGTACTCAACGTCGGAGAGGGAAAAGAGGTGGCCGAAAGCCCACGTGACGATATATTTTTCCCCTTCGAAGTATCCGTCTTTTTTTCTCACGTTTCCTATAGCGGCAGTTATATTTCTCGCAAGCGACGGTTTTTCCGCAATTATAAGTACCATTCCCGACCTCCTTTTTAAAATTTAATTGAGGGGCTTATACGTCCGCCTCGTCCGCAAAATCTCCGCCGTGAGCGAATATATACTCTTTTCTGGCAACAAGATTTTCTCCGAGTAATGTGTCGAATATGCGCTCGGTTGCTTCGGCATCCGCTTTCGAAACCCGTATAAGTCTTCTTG
>CAYXMB010000034.1:0-10844 GCA_964466085.1 uncultured Ruminococcus sp. | reverse complement strand
GTCTCCCGTTTGCTTGTTGTTATTGTTTCCGACACTTGCAACGGCTTCCGTTTCGCTTTCGCTTTCACTTTCGAAAACCGTTTCCTCTGCTTTTGCGGTTACCTTGCCGGTATCTTCCGCGACAGCGCTTTCAATCGTATCAATCACCGTTTCACTTTCAGCTTTCGTATCCATTTCGGTCTCTTCCGGGTCGATCGGATCGAGATAAATGTTTAATTCCGCAGTTTTTACTTTAGGATGTTTCAAAAGCGATTCGGCAAGCTTAATAGCATTTTCGTTTGTTTGGTATTCTTTTTCCAGTTCAAATACGATACGTGTTTCTCTATTCGGGTTAACATCAAAGTTACGTACTTTCGCTTCTATATCCGAAGGAATATAATCTTTAAAAGAGTTAATATCGAACGATTCGTTCGAAAAACATTTGAAAAGCCAAACCGTTACCACGTTCGGGCATATTTTATCTTCAGGTACCATTCTAAAAGAATTCTTTGCTTCATCACCGTAGTTAACGGGTTTATCGGAATACATAAAGTTAATGCTCTTTACTTTCGGATGCTTATGAAGAGCAGTTGCGAGGTTTATCGCATTTTCTACTGTACTTTTGGGTACTCCGACTCTGATAATCGCATTGAAATCGTCATTGTATTGTTCATCTTCGTTCCAAAGTTCAACTTGTTCTAACTTCATTCCTTCCGGAACGTAACCGGAAAAGAAATCAGCGTCGATATTCTCGTGAGAATATTTCTTGAAAATTTCAACTTCTATTATTTGCGGATAAATATATTTTCCGGCTTCCGTTTCCAAAAGGACTTTTTCTTCCTCAGCACTTTCCGCCGCATATGCAAAAGTAGGAACAAGCGATAGCATCATAACCAAAACCAATAAATACGAGATTAATTTTTTCATTGTATGTTCTCCTTTTTATATGTTTTAAAATTTTTGAGATTGAGTAGTTTATCAAACAATTATTTGGTTTTGCTTAATGAATCCATATGATATCACGCCTTTCCTTAGTATCTATGTTTAATATACTACTTAATAAAGAAAAAGTCAATAACAACGTTTCACAAATATTGCGCTCGCTTTTTGTGCAATGTCAACAAAATCTTCACATTCTTCCACGTAAAATGTGAAATTCAAACTTACTCGACTGAAAACAAAATATAAAAGTCGACATTTAATCAATAATCATAAGTTTTCTCGGTGAAAAGAAAGAGAGATGCCCGAAAAAGTTGAATTCATTCGACAAAACTCATATTCCCCGTTATAATTATTAATCCTCATTTTTTTCGTCTTGCATCGCACGGACATCCCCACCTCTGCGTTTTTATGAGACGCCGTAAAAGAAAAACCGCAACATAAGCGTTGCGGTGAAATTTAAAGTTAAAAGCTTAAACTTTTAGCTTTAAGTTATTCTATATTCCGTTTTTCTTTGCCTGAGCCAAAGCACGGGCGATAACGATTTTGGTGTGATGATGTTCCAAAACGGAGCGTCTTTCGTTTTCCATTTTCGAAATATGCCTCATTTCATCGAAAGAAAGTTCTTTTTCGGAAAGGGCACATCGGTCAACGAAAACCTCGACTTTGTTATGCGAGATTTCGCAAAAACCCTCCGATGTCATTATATCGAACTCCGTATCCCCGTTTTTGATTCTGATGAATCCGCTTGAAAGAGCGAAAGCGGCGGGAGCTCTGTTATACAGAACTTCGCACGTGCCGTCCGATAGGGTGAAAACTACGGAATCGGCTTCACCGCCGAAAAATTCGGCTTGAGGGGTCATTATTCTCACGTTAAGTTTTCCCATGTGCGCTCCTTTCGAAAAGTGATTTTTCGAATTTTAAAAATTTTAAAGAGTTTTTGCTTTGGCTCTCGCCTCGTTAATATCTCCGACCATGAAGAAAGCGGCTTCCGGGATATCGTCGGCTTCGCCGTCGACTATTTGGCGGAAACTTTCAACCGTCGCACTTACGGGCACGAATTTACCTTCAATACCGGTGAATGCTTTTGCGACGTGCATGGGTTGGCTCATAAAGCGTTGGATTTTTCTTGCACGGTAGACCGTAAGCTTGTCCTCCGCAGAGAGCTCATCCATTCCCATTATAGCTATGATATCCATAAGCTCACGGTAATGCTGTAAAATTTCTTCCGTTTTCTTCGCAACTCTGAAATGAGTTTCTCCCACGACGGACGGATCAAGAAGAGCGGAGGATGAGGCAAGCGGGTCGACAGCCGGGTAAATGCCCTGTTCCGCAATTTCACGTGACAAAACCGTCGTTGCGTCAAGATGAGAGAAAACGGTTGCCGGTGCGGGGTCCGTTAAGTCGTCGGCCGGAACGTAAACCGCCTGAACCGACGTTATCGAACCGTTTTTCGTCATTGCGATTCTTTCCTCAAGCTCACCGAGTTCAAGTGCCAAAGTCGGCTGATAACCTACAGCGGACGGCATTCTTCCGAGCTGAGACGAAACTTCGTTTCCGGCTTGGACGTATCTGTAAATATTGTCGATAAAAAGAAGAACGTCACGGTGCTTTTCGTCACGCAAATATTCGGCTTCGGTAAGTCCCGAAAGAGCAACTCTCATTCGGCTGCCGCTCGGTTCGTTCATTTGCCCGAAAGCCAATACGGTTTTGTTGATAACGCCGCTCACTCTCATGTCGTCGATTAATTCGACTCCTTCTCGGCTTCTCTCGCCGACACCCGTGAAAACGGAGTATCCGCCGTGCGCTTCGGCAACGTTGTGAATAAGTTCCATTATCATAACAGTTTTGCCGACGCCCGCACCGCCGAAAAGACCGATTTTTCCGCCTTTGGCATACGGAGTCATAAGGTCGATTACCTTAATTCCTGTCTCGAAAATTTCGGTAGCGGGAAGTTGTTCCGAAAAAGGCGGAGCCTTGCGGTGAATTTCTCTGTATTCAGCGGTTTTGATTTCTCCGAGACCGTCAATCGGTCTGCCCAAAACGTCGATAACTCTGCCCATAACCGCATCTCCGACGGGCACTTTTATAGGTTCGTTGTGCGAAATAACCGTAATGCCGCAGCGGAGTCCTTCTGTCGCTTCGAGTGCAACACATCTTACGATTCCTTCTTTGATATGTGATGCGACTTCCATGTGAAAGGCGCCGTCCTCGCTGAAGACAACGGTTTTTATATCCGGTTCCTCGCCTCTTTCAAAGCGGACGTCGATAACCGGACCCGAAATTCTTATTATTTTTCCCGAAACGGTATCAGTTTTCATCATTAAATAAATCCTCCGTGCTTCGTGCATGTTCCGATGCCGAAGCGATTTCGGTAATTTCCGACGTTATTGCAAGCTGACGGAGGGAATTATAGCTTGAATTAAGCTTTTGCACCATCTCGTCTGCATTGTCGGTTGCGCTTCTCATAGCATTCATTCTCGAAATATTCTCGCAAACATAAGCCTCGTAAATTGCGGAATATAAAAATCCTCTTATATAATGGTCAATCAGATTCGAAAAAACTTCGTTTTCATCACACAGAAAATCAAAGTGTTCCATTTTCGATTCGTCACACTTAACGTCGGTGTCAAGCGGTAAAAGCTTTTTGCAAACCGCCTTTTGCGCCGACATGGAAATGTATTCGGTGTAAATCACGGAAACATCGGAAAAGTCTCCCGTGAGGTAAAGGTCGCAAAGCTTTTCGGCAATATCGGCCGCATATTCCATGCTGGGTGAATTTCCCGGATATTCCGGCCTTTCGGTCACATAATATCCTTTCGCCTCAAGGTGCGCACCTGCCGCTCCCTTTATCATAATATACGGGTCTTTGCAGCCGTGCAACGCCGTTATCGCAAGGTCGGCAATATCTCTGTTGTAAGAACCGCACATGCCCTTTTCAGCTGAGATAATAAAATATATGGACCTCTTGCCGGGCATTGAAGCCGTCAGCGGATTGGGTTTGTCCCTCAATAACGGGATAAGCTCGTTTTTTGTTCTTTCAAGCCGCCTTAAATATTTCGCCGTATATCCGACACCTGCCGAATACCGACGCATTGCCGATGCCGAAAGGAGATACATCGCATTTGTTATCTGCTTTGTCTGCTTTACGGCGGCAAGACGGTGCTTTATTTCATTTGCGTTTTTCACGTTTCTCCTTTCGCTTTCTTTGTGATTTTAAATCTCTTTTTCGAAAAAATCGGTTATTTTTTCGATAATCGCATTTTTATCTCTCTCGTCAAAATTGCCCGTTGCGTCGATTTTATAAGTGATTTCGGGCAAAGAGCGTTTCAGATAAGAAAGCATATTTTCCACGTTTTTCGACAAAACTTCGATATCCACGTTTGCGAAAAGTCCTTGAGCGTGACCTATGAGAAGCGATGTTTCCTCACTTAACGAATAAGGTCTCGCATTTTTCTGAATGAAAAGTCGGGTGAGTTTTTCGCCTCTGTCGAGAAGTTTTTTCGTCGATGAATCGAGTTCCGCACCGAAACGGGCGAAAACCGACATTTCACGGTATTGAGCAAGGTCGATTCTGAGAGTCGACGAGACTTTTCTCATGGCGGGAGCTTGTGCCGCACGTCCGACTCTTGATACCGAAAGTCCCGTATTGACGGCAGGTCTTATACCGCTTCGGAACGCTTCGCCGTCGAGGTAAATCTGTCCGTCGGTTATGGAAATGACGTTTGTCGGGATATACGATGAAATATCGCCGTCGGAAGTTTCGATTATCGGCAAAGCGGTAAGACTTCCTCCGCCTCTTTCATGGGACAGCTTGGCCGCACGTTCCAAAAGTCTTGAGTGAAGATAGAAAACGTCGCTCGGATATGCTTCTCTGCCGGGTGACCTGCGAAGGAGCAGAGAGATGGTTCTGTATGCTACGGCGTGTTTTGACAAATCGTCGTAAACGATAAGCACGTCACGCCCCGCTTCCATAAAATATTCTGCGGCGGAGCACGCCGAATACGGTGCGAGATACTGCATTGCCGGACTGTCGGAGGCGGTTGAGGCTACAACGAACGTGTAGTCCGTCGCACCGGCGCTTTCGAGTTGGCGAACGACTTTTTCGACAGTCGACGCCTTTTGCCCTATTGCGCAGTAAACGCAAATCACGTTTTTGCCTTTTTGGTTTATTATGGTATCGACGGCAATCGATGTTTTGCCCGTCTGCCTGTCGCCTATGATAAGCTCACGCTGTCCCCGTCCTATCGGTATCATCGAGTCAATTGCGACAATGCCCGTTTCGAGAGGTGCGCTGACGCCTTGCCTGTCGATGATTTTGGGTGCGGGACGCTCGCAGGGCATGAGAACTCTGCCCTCGTATGCTTTGCCGTCAAGAGCACGTCCTACGGGGTCGATAACCCTGCCTATAACGGAATCGTCGACGGGTATTTCGCAAACAAGAGAGGTGCCTCTGACCGTGTCACCGACTCCCACTTTGTCGTCGTTATCGAGAAGAACCGCCCCGACGCCGTTTTCCATGAGTTCCATGACCATGCCGTAGGCACCGTCCTCAAATTCGATAAGCTCACCGTATACTCTGTCACGAAGTCCCTCAATCCAAACGACTCCGTCGCTTGAGCTTGATACTGTTCCGTAGCGGTAAACTTGCGGTTTGACGGAAAATGCTTCGATACGGTTTTTGATATGTTCGCTAATCGTTCCCATTTTCAGCCTCCGCATTCATTACGTATTTTTTCAGCCGTGAAAGATTTTCCGATATGCTCATATCGTAAAACGTGCCGTCGTACTTTACGCAAATCCCGCCTATAATACCGTCGCTTATTTCGTGACGGATATTTTTGCAGGAAAACTTCTCGCAAAGCATTTTCGACAAAGTCTCAAGTGTCTTAGGAGAGAGTTTTCCGTTAGTGGTCAAAACGATTTCCTTCATTTACGTCACCTTTGTTCTTCGATGGAGCGGAAAAGCTTTTGCGCCATATTTATAGTGTCGCTGTCGTTGACTTTGCGTTCGAGAATTTTCTCGGCAATATCGAAAGCCATTACCAAAGTATCGTGTTCGATAGCTTTCTTTGCGGCTTCACGCTCCGCTTTAAGCTTTTCTCCCGCCATTTCAAGGACGGTATCGGCACGTCGATTGGCATCTTCGATAATATGCTTTGCCTCCTCGTTTGCGCGGGCGATGATTTCATCGGCTGTCTTTTCGGCATCTTCCTTTGACTTCGAAAGCTTATTTTTATATTCCGCTTTTAAGTCGGAAGCTTCGTTTTTTTCTTTTTCGAGTTCTTCTTTTTCAAGGTCGAGTTTTTCACGTCTTGCGTCGAGAAACTTTTTGACGGGCTTGTAAACAAGCAGGCGAACGACGACGAAAAGGACGATGATTCCGAGAATATTCAGAATTAAGTCAAGCGGAAAATTTTTGATATCGTAATTCATGATTATTCCTTTCGGGAAAAGTTATGCCTTCGATGCGAGAACCAGAGCTATAACGAAGGAATAGATTGCAATAGATTCGACAAGTGCAAGGCCTATAAGGAGCGTTGAGGATATTTTTCCTCCCGCTTCGGGCTGACGTGCTATGGAATCAAGCGCCGTTTTAACTCCGATACCCATTGAAATTGCCGCTCCGAGTGCCGGAACGAGTGCGAGTGCTGCTGCAAATGCGTTTGACATGATAATTCTCCTTGTTTTAAATGATTTTTTGATTTATTCTTCGGCGTCCTCTGCCGCTTCGTTAATGAAAGTCAGGGAAAGAACGATGAATACGTAAGTTTGAATAAGAGGATGGGCAAGATTGAAATAGATGCCGAGAAGCGAGGAAAGTCCTGCGGAATAACCGCCGAGAGACGCTCTCAAAAGTTCCATGACGATAAGCCCGCCGAGCATGTTGCCGAAAAGACGGCATGCGAGAGATACGGGGACGGCACAGTCCGACAGTACTTTCATCGGAAGGAGAATAGGCGAGGGACTTGCGAGAAATTTGATTCTCCCGAAAATGCCTTTTTGCTTTATCCCGTAGTAGTTAATCAAAAAGAAGGTGCAGAGAGCAAGAGACAAAGTAGTCAGAAGGTCCGACGTCGGAGCTCTTTGCCCGAAAAGCTCACACAAAGCGCATCCCATCATGAATACTCCGACCGTATACATAAACGACGTTATCCCGTCTCCGAGTTCGACTTTGATTACCGACTTAACAAATCCGTCAATCAGCTCTTGGAGCGCTTCGAAAACGTTTTGAAGTTTCGTCGGCTTTTCGATTTTGAATTTCGGCACCGCAAATATGCGAAAACACAGGGCAAGAATCAATATAACGCCTATCATCACGTATGTGACCACTGTGGTTCTCGCAAGAGAAACACCGAAAATCTCCACTCTGTCGGAGAACATTTCAAGGTCGGGAATGGAAAGGGTAATGCCGTCTCTGCCCGACAGAATATTAAGTAAAGTTCCGACAAAATACCATGCCGCCGCAACGGCGCCGAGCATTGTCAGTGTGTTTTTCCTTTTTTTCTTTTTTTCGCTTCGGGGCTTTATAAGAAAGCGGAACACAAAACAAAGTACCGCAATAAAAGCCGATAACGAAAGCGCAACAATATCTTTAATTTGCAAATTTAATCACTTCCCGTTGCTGTTCGATTTTGCTTTTTTCTTATCTTTGAAAGACTTAAATAATATGTAGCCGACACAGCCGCAGAACATTCCCGCACCGAACCCGATGCCCAAACGGAGCATTTCGATTTCACTTGTCATGACGGCGACGGTAATTCCTCCGCCGTAAAGCAAGAGCTTGATTACGGCGGGGATAACGGCTTTTTTAGGTGAGTTGCTCAAGACCGCATCGGAAATGAGCCCCGTCATGGCAATTTCGGCAAAACCGATTAAAAAGCCCAACAGAATTGACGGAAGAGTCATGGCGTTACCTCCTTGAGTGCTGACTTTTAATATCTGTATATTATACTCCCTTTTTTTAAAAAAGCAATAGCAAAAAAACATTTTTTGCGACGCCGTGCGATTTATTCGGCGCTTGTTTTTTTAGATTTTATTCGGGAAACCGCAGGGGATTTTTACCGGTTGCGACGCTATTTTTGTTTTTTCGGTTTGAATATAAGCGCTGTGAGAAGTCCTGCAAGCAACGCCGCCGTGATTCCTCCCGCCGCAGAGGTCAAAGGTCCGGTCAAAGCCCCGATAAGACCGCTCTTGTCGACCGATTCCCTTGTCCCGCTTGCAATAAGGTATCCGAATCCCGTGAGCGGTACGGTTGCACCCGATTTTGCGAATTCCGCAATGGGCTTGTAAATACCGACGGCACCGAGTACAACGCCCGAAACAACGTATCCGACGAGAATGGCACCCGGCGTGAGCTTCGTTTTGTCAATCAAAATCTGTGCTATGACGCAAAATGCGCCTCCTATGACAAATGCTTTTATAAAATCCATAAAACCTCCATTCAGCGAGTTTTCGTAATTCTCACAAGATGCGCGACACCGGGAATGGAATTTCCCTGTTGAACGCTCATTGTGTTCATAAGCGCTCCCGTACCGATAAAGAGCATGTCGGATATTTCGCCTTTTGTGACTTTCGGAAGATATTTTGCGGCAATTACCGATGCGCTGCACCCACAGCCGGAACCTCCCGAATGAACGTCCTGTTCGTCAAGCGAGTATATATCCGTTCCGCAGTCACGGTGATTTTTCGATATATCGATTCCGACTTTTGCCAAGAGCTCATGCAAAATAGATGACCCCTCTTTTCCGAGATCTCCCGTTACGACGTAATCGAATTTGTCGGGTGTGTTTTCGCTTTCTTTAAAATATCTTTCGACGGTATCGGCACATGCGGGTGCCATTGCCGCACCCATATTGCATGCATCTGTTATTCCGCCGTCAATGCACTTTCCCACAAGCACTTCGCTCACGGCAGGTGCATTTTCGGTGTTTTTCGGGGAAATAATATATGCTCCCGCTCCTGTTACCGTCCACTGAGAGGTGGGCGTTCTGAGCGATGCATATTCCACAGGAAAGCGAAACTGCCTTTCAACACTGCAATTGTGGGACGATGTCACGGCGGCGCAACGTTTTTTTGCAAATGACGAAAGTACAGCGGAGAGCAGTATACTTTCGGCACATGTCGAACATGCTCCGAAAACACCCAAAAACGGGATGTCGAAATCGATAAGACCGTTTGCGGAGGAAATACACTGATTGATAAGGTCGCCTGCGAACATAAGGTCGACATCCGAGTCGCAAAGAGAGGTTTTACCGAGCGCCGACGTCAGTGCGAGCCTTTGCATTTCCGCTTCGCTTTTCTCCCATGTTTCCTTGCCGAAACGGTCGTCGCCGTCGTTTGCGACGTCGAAAAGAGCGCCGAGAGGCCCTCTTGCCTCAAGACTTCCGACAACACTTGCAAACGACGAAATATAAGCTTTTTCCGTTTTGATAATATTCACTGTATCCTCCGTTATTTGAAAATCAGAGTGCAAAAATAATAAATAAATCCGTTAAGTGTACCTGCGGCACAGCCGTAAAGGATAACGGGACCCGCCAGAGCGAAAATTTTAGCTCCGACTCCGAATATAAACCCTTCTCCGACCGTATCGACGGCTTGCGACGAGACGGCGTTTGCAAAGCCCGTAATAGGTACCAAAAAACCCGCTCCTCCGTACCTTGCGAGATTGTCGAAAATGCCGATTCCGGTGAGTGCGGCGGTCAAAACGATGAGAGTTACCGAAACGAGAAGCGACGCCTCCTTCTTATCCGAAAAAGTGAGGTAAATTTTCGAAAGAGCCTCTCCGAAACAGCACACGGCGCCGCCTGTCAGAAAAGCGAGAGTGCAGTCTTTCAAAACAGGAGATGCGGGTGCGTGCTTTTCGGCATAATTTTTATAACTTTTTTTGTCGATTCGTTTGCTCATTTAGTGCCTCCTTTTTTCGTTAGTATTGTCAAAAGAGAAAAAATAATACTTAAAACGCCCTTTTCGGCCTTTTCGAATTTGACAAATGCTTTGTATGATGGTATTATAAATAATAATGAAAAAAGGAGGCACAACTTTGAAAATTTTGAATTTCGGCTCACTTAATATAGATAACGTTTATTCGGTCAAACATTTCGTTTCTGCGGGTGAGACGGTTTCGGCAAACTCTTTTGAAAAATTTGTCGGCGGAAAAGGACTTAATCAGTCGATAGCTCTGGCAAGAGCGGGCGCCGAAGTTTACCATGCCGGTGCCGTCGGTGCACAGGACGGGGAAATACTTACCGAAACCCTTTTAAAAAACGGAGTTAATACCGATTTCGTAAGAAAAACCGAAGTACCGAGCGGAAACGCCGCAATTCAGGTGGATGAAAGCGGCGAAAATTCGATTATAGTGTTTTCGGGAGCCAACGGTACGGTCGGCAAAGAACAGATTGACGGCGTTTTGTCGCATTTTTCGAAAGGCGACTTTCTCCTTGTTCAAAATGAAATAAGCAACGTCGGATACATAATCGAAAAAGCGCATGAAAAGGGAATGTTCGTCGTTTTCAATCCGTCGCCTTTGACGGAAGATGCCCTCAAATTGCCGTTTGATAAAGTTTTGTGCCTTGTCGTAAACGAAAACGAGGCGATGGCGATATTGAATACGGACAAGCCCGATATGCTTTGCGAAAAGCTCTCGGAGCGGTTTCCCGACACGTGCGTCCTTGTGACACTCGGAAAGAGAGGAAGCGTTTATCGTGACCGTAACGGGAAAATCGTTCAAAAGGGCTATGCTGTCGAAGCCGTCGATTCGACGGGAGCGGGAGACACTTTTACGGGATATTTTGTCGGCAGAATATCGCAAGGAGACAGCACGGAGAAAGCTCTTGATACCGCAAGCCGTGCGGCGGCAATATCGGCGACGGTAAAAGGTGCGTCGAATTCGATTCCGACTTACGGCGACGTCGTGCGGTACCGTT
>CAYXMB010000033.1:0-11264 GCA_964466085.1 uncultured Ruminococcus sp. | reverse complement strand
CGGGAACGAAATCGGAGTTGTATGCGTCTCCGTATTTCAAAAGATAAGAGAGTCTGTTTACAAGCACGGTGGTTTTGCCGCTTCCCGCACCCGCCAAAATAAGGAGAGGCCCGTTAACTTTGAAAACGGCGGAACGCTGTACGGGATTTAAAAAAGAGTAGTATTTGTCGAAAAGCGCTCTTTTCGCTTTTAAAAAATTTTGCTCCGTTAAAGTCATAATAAGTCACTTTCAATATTTTTCTGCCATATATTTTACCATAGCGAAGCGACTTTTGCAACCTATATTTTATTAAATAAAAATCAAACCGTTTTTTGTCCCTCCCGACTTTACATATAATTATATTCAGCCTTAAATTTCGAATTTACCGCCGCACGAAAGAGGTGCCCCCGAAAAAGCGCCGATTATCTCTTTTTCGAAGCCTTTCGGGGATATTCGGAGTGTCGGAAAAGCGAGAAAAATGAATTTTAGGTGAAAAAACGAAAAAAGTCTTTACATTTTGTAAAATGTGTGATATGCTTAGTACAGAAAAGAATTGAAGAGAGGTGCTTAAGATGAGTACAAAGATTTTGGTTGTCGACGACGACGTCAATATTTGTGATCTTCTGAAAATTTATTTCGAAAACGAAGGTTATACGATAATAATCGCCACAGACGGCGCAGAGGCCGTTAAGAGCTTTAAAATTCACGAACCGGATATTGTCCTGCTTGACCTTATGCTTCCGAAGAAAGACGGATGGCACGTTTGCCGTGAAATCAGAGAATCTTCTTCGAAACCGATTATCATGGTTACGGCAAAAGGCGAAGTGTTCGACAAGGTTCTGGGTCTTGAACTCGGTGCGGACGATTTCGTAACGAAACCTTTCGATATGAAAGAACTTTCAGCGAGAGTAAAAGCGGTTCTCCGCCGTTACTATGCGAAAGATACAAGAGGCGACGAAGAAGCCGTCAAATTCGAAAACATCGAGATTTCACTTTTGAAATACGAGCTTCGAATTAAAGGTAAACCGGTAGACGTCCCCCCGAAAGAGCTTGAACTCCTGTATTTCCTTGCGTCGAATTTTAATCAGGTTTTCACAAGAGATCAGCTTCTCGATAAAGTTTGGGGGTTCGACTATTTGGGTGACTCAAGAACAGTTGACGTTCACGTTAAGAGACTTCGCGAAAAACTCGACGGTGTTTCCGATAAATGGAGACTCAAGACGGTTTGGGGTGTAGGTTACAAATTCGAATACGTTGACTGATTCGGGACGTCACCCGAGCACGGCAAGTGGGGTATACGGCTACGGCACGGTGCCTCACTTGTTTTTTTACGGAGGGCTTATGTTTAAAAGTCTTTTTGCGAAATATATTTCGATACTCATAGCTATAGTTTTCGTCGGCTTTCTTGTCCTGACATTCGTCATGACCTATTTCATTGCGACTTTTTCGACGAACGTCAAGTACGACACTTTAAGCCACATCGCAAATTCGGTATCCTATTTTTCGACGGGCGATTCGGGTGTGCAGTACAAAGGCGGAGAGCCGACTCTCGAACAGCGCCTTGAGTTCAACAGAATAGTAAATATCCTCTCAAGCGATATGGACGAGCTTTCTGTATTTATAACCGATAAAGACGGAAAAATCATGCTTTACAAGAGCTCCGGCGAAATTAAAATAAGCGACTTTTTCTCCGACGGAAAAAACGCCGCCGTCGCCCCCGACTATATCGAAATGCTCGAAAGCGGACATGCCGTAAAAGTCACGGGAACAATGGAGGGCTTTCTCGGCGAATACAGGGCTGCGGTCGGAATTCCCGTTTTCGTCTACGGCAATTACAGCGGTTCGGTATTCGCAACGACATCGGATACGCAGCCGGGAGGATTTATCGAAACCATGTCGATGACCCTTATCATGGCAAGCCTTTGCATAATGCTTGCCTGCATGATAGCGGTTTACGTTATCACTGCGGGATTCACGAAACCGCTTCAGGAAATGAGCCTTGCGGCAAAGGAATACGCAAAAGGCAATTTCGACGTTACGATACCCGTTTCGGGCGACGACGAAATAGCCGAGCTTGCGACGGCATTCAACGAAATGGCACGTTCCCTCGCAAACCTTGAAAGCATGAGAAGTTCTTTTGTATCGAGCGTGTCGCACGAGCTTCGCACACCGATGACGACAATAGGCGGTTTTGTCGATTCGATTTTAGACGGGGTAATTCCTCCCGAAGAACAGAAACACTACCTTGAAATAATTTCAAGCGAGGTAAAAAGGCTGTCGAGACTTGTCACGTCCCTTCTTGAAATATCGAGAATGGAAACGGGGCAGATAACGCTGAATCCCACGGTATTCGATGTATGCGAAATGGCGAAAATCATTCTTCTTTCCAACGAAAAGAGAATCGAAGAAAAAAATCTCGAAGTTTCTTACGTTTGTGACGAAGAACGGATTAACGTCAAAGCCGATAAGGATTCGATACACAGGGTTATTTTGAACCTTATGGATAATGCGGTCAAATTCTCAAGAGAAGGCGGTAAATACGAAATTTCCCTTGCCGAAAAGGGCGGAAAGGCGGAAATTTGCGTGTTCAACGAGGGAATCGGGATAAAAGAAAAAGATCTCCCGTTCGTGTTCGACAGATTTTACAAAACGGATAAGAGTCGGGGACTTGACAAAACGGGAGTGGGACTCGGATTGTTCCTTGTTAAGTCGATTATCAACTTGCACGGAGAAAATATAAAGGTCGAGAGCGAAAGCGGAGAGTGGTGCAAATTCACTTTTACGCTTCCCCTTGCCGAAGAAAGCCGAAGGACAGATGAATAAACAGGAAAATTTTGATTTGATTTATACCGCGACCTGCCTTTTCGGGCTTGAAGCGCTTCTCGGAGAGGAAATCGACAAACTCGGATACAAGCGCATCGAAACGATTGATGGCAGAGTTACTTTTGCGGGTGACATTTCGGCGTGTGCGAGATGCAATATAAATTTCCGCTATGCCGAAAGGCTGTATTTGAATCTCGGCTCCCGAAAAACCGAGACTTTTTCGGAGGTTTTCGATTTTGTCGAAACACTTCCTCTTGAAAAATATATAGGAAAAAACGATGCTTTTCCCGTAAAAGGTCATTCGGTCAAAAGTCGGCTCTTTTCCGTTCCAGATTTACAGAAAATCATAAAAAAATCCGCTGCGAAGCGTCTCGGCGGAGTTTACGAAATCGAAACTCTCCCCGAAACGGGAACGGTATATCAGCTTGAATTTTTCCTCTTTAAAGATATATGCACCGTTATGATAGACCTGTCGGGCACGGCTCTTCACAAAAGAGGATACAGACCCGAAACGGTTGCGGCTCCGCTTCGGGAAACGCTTGCCGCCGCCGTCGCCAAGATATCGAGGCCGAGAGAAAACGTCGTATTACGGGACCCTTTCTGCGGTTCCGGTACAATTGCGATAGAGGCCGCGATGATAATGAAAAACAAAGCTCCGGGACTGAACCGAAGCTTTGCGTCGGAGCGCTTTCCCGCTTTTCCCGCCGAAACGTGGGAGAGGGCGAGAAAAGAGGCAATCGACGGAGAGGTCGAAACCGAATTTCGGGCAATTGCCACCGATATAAATCCGGAATGTGTGAGAATCGCAAAGGAGAGCGCCGCACGTGCCGGAGTATCGGATATTATCGATATTTACGTTGCCGATGCGCTTGATATCGAAAGCGGAGATTTCAGAGGAACAGTCGTGACAAATCCTCCTTACGGCGAAAGGCTCATGACGGCAAAAGAGGTTGAAAAGCTGTACAAAAGCGTCGGTGTCGCTTTCAAACGCCTTGAAAATTGGCAGTTTTACATTCTCACTTCACACGAGGGATTCGAGAGGCTTTTCGGGAGGAGAGCGGATAAAGTACGCCGATTGTACAACGGCATGATTCCGTCTTACCTGTATCAGTTTTTCAAAAATCCGAAATACGGAAAAAAGTGAAATAAACCGAATAATAAAGAGCGAAAGCTTCGGGAAGACAAGCGGTCTTTTCGGAGCTTTTTCCTTTTTCGGGGATGATTTCCGATTTGCGTCGAATATGTTTTCGGCATTTCGGGAATAATACGAAAAAAACTTCGGAGGAACGATGGAGAAATTAAGCGGTGATTACGCATCGAACGTGCGGTTTTTGGACGGGATACTCAAAGTCGAAGAAAATTTCGACATAATAAAGCGGCAGACGGGATACGGCGGGGGAGAGCAGACTTATTACTACGTCGACGGGTTTATCAAAGGCGAGTCGATGCAGAAACTTCTCATGCATTTTTACTCCGTTAAACCGTTCGATAAAAAAATCCGAGCAAAAGATTTTGCCGAAAAATATACGCCCGCAGTCGAAGTCGACGTGTCGTGTGACGTTGAAAATCTCGTTTTTTCGGTGCTTTCGGGATGTACCGTAATGCTCTCCGACATATTTCCCGATGAAGCGCTTGTCATCGACCTTCGGACGTATCCCGCAAGAAATACGGCGGAGCCCGAAAACGACAAAGTCATGAGAGGGAGCCGTGACGGTTTTGTCGAAACTCTTATTTTCAATACCGCAATGCTTCGCAGAAGAATAAGAAATCCCAAACTGACCCTTGAATATCTTTCGGTGGGAAAAAGCACGAAAACCGACGTGGCGCTTTGCTATATAAGCGACAGAGTCGATACGAAACTTCTCTACAGACTGAGGGGCAAGCTCAAAGACACCGAAACGGATTCGGTTTCTATGGGGCACGAGAGCATTGCCGAAATACTTCTGCGAAAAAAATGGTACAACCCTTTCCCGAAAATACGCCTGACCGAGCGTCCCGACGTTGCGGCGGCGTCCGTCCTTGAGGGAAGCGTCGTTCTGATTTGCGACAACAGCCCCGAAGCCATGCTTTTCCCGACGTCGGTTTTCGACTTTTTGCAGGAAGCGGACGATTACTATTTTCCGCCCTTTACGGGGACTTACCTTCGAATAGTCCGCCAACTTGTTTTCTGGCTCTCCGTCGTGCTGACGCCTCTTTGGTACCTTGCCGTCGTAAATTCCGATAAGCTCCCTCCGTATCTTCTTTTTTTAATCCCGAAAGAACCCGGAGAATTACCTATAATAATACAGCTCTTTTTTACCGAATTTGCGCTTGACGGGCTGAAACTCGCATCTCTCAACACGCCCGATGCGCTTTCGAGCTCACTGTCCGTTGTCGGCGGACTTCTTCTCGGAGATTTCGCCGTTAAAGTCGGGCTTCTATGTCCCGACGTCATTCTCTACATGGCATTTGTCGCAACCGCAAATTTCACTCAGTCGAGTTACGAACTCGGTTATGCTTTCAAATATCTCCGAATGCTGATTCTTCTTTTGACTGCGCTGTTTAATTTTACGGGATTTGCGGCGGGTCTTGCGATAGGCCTTGCTTTTCTTTGCACAAATCGTTCTTTCGGCGGAAAAAGCTACCTTTATCCGCTCATACCCTTTAACGCCAAAGCTCTTTCGAGACTGCTTTTCCGCCCTCTCAAGCACGACTGAATTTATCAAAGCTTCACAATCGAAAATAGAGAGTCGAACACCGACCACGTTCTTTGACAGTATTTCATTATATTCCACACCGAAATGCCCGAAATACCGAGTTCGAAAGCGAGCCGTGATGCCTCGTCGATGCTTTTTGCGTTTTCGAACCAAACGACGTGCTTTACGGGATTTTCCCGCCCGCCCGTGTAATATTCGAAATAGGGAGAAGCCGCCGTGTAGTCGTATCTTATTTCCGATTTCGTTTCCCGTGCGAGAACGAGCGCTTCGTCATTCGAAAGGGATTTTGCGACGCTCTCTCCCTTTATAAACGGCAAAGTCCAATCGTAACCGTAATTCGGCACACCCATGAAAAGCTTCGACGGTGAAATTTCGCCTGCGGCGTAAGTCATGACCTGCCTTACTTTGTTCAAAGGCGAAACCGCCATCGGAGGGCCGTATGTATATCCCCATTCGTAAGTCATTACAAGCACCTTGTCGGCAACCGCTCCGACTCCCCGATAATCGTGACCCTCGTAAAGAAGCCCTTTCATATCGCCCGATTCTTTCGGTGCAAGAGAAGCAAACAGGATTTTGCCGTCCCCGATTTTCGATTTGAGCATTTTCAGAAAATCGACGTATGCCCCCGAAAGAGAACCCTCTATATATTCGAAATCCACGTCGATTCCGCCGTATCCTTTTTCTTTCATTACGGAAGAAGCGTTTTCGGCAACTTTTTCGGCAAGTGCGCCGTCGGAGAGTATTTTCGATATAAGCTCATTCGAAAAAAGCCCGTCGGGACCGAGAGACGTCAGCATCATGAGCGGAACCGTGCCGTATTCTTTTGCGATACCGATTGTTTTCTCGTCTCCGTCGGGAAAAACAAGCTCTCCGTCCTCTCTTATCCCGTATGCGAATATCGAAATATAAGTAAGATAGGGAAGTGTTTTTCGGAGAGTTTCGGTGCCGATATAAGGATAAGCGTAGCCGTTTAACATTATTTTGCCGAGCGAGGGAGGCGTTGCAAACGAAATCACGAGAGTCTGACCGGGATATATATCGGGCACCCCTCCGAGCACGGGATTGTTTCTGTAAATTTCGTTTACGCCGATACCGTATTCGCCGGCGATTTTCGAAAGCGTATCCCCGCTTTTCACGGTGTAGGTAACCGACGGATAACGCACGACAAGGTCCTCTCCGACGGAAAGAAAGTCGGGAGAGGAAATTCCGTTATCCGCAATCAGCCGTGCCGGCGTTGTTCCGAGCTTTTTCGAAATCGACGAGAGAGTATCGCCGCGTTTGACCGTGTAAATCATATAACCACCTTCAATCGAGTTTGTCGCATCGAAAAAAGAAACCGATGCCTTTATTCATTTTATGCCGATGCGCCCGAAACGTAACGGGAATACATAAAGCGGCGCATTGTGAGAATAATAAGTAAAACCGAAACAGGAGATTATTATGGCTGATTATTCGAAAATCAAAAAAATAAAAGCATACGAAATTTTGGATTCGAGAGGTACCCCGACCGTTGCCGCAAGCGTTTACCTCGAAAGCGGAGCGTGCGGTACGGCAGCTGTTCCGTCGGGTGCGTCGACGGGTAAATACGAAGCTTTCGAATTGCGTGAGGGAGACCTTGAAAGATACGGCGGCAAAGGCGTTCTGTGCGCCGTCGAAAACGTCAATTGCGTCATATCCGATGCGCTTTGCGGGACGTGTTGTAATTTATATACCGTCGACGCAAAGCTTAAAGAGCTTGACGGAACGCCGAACAAGTCGTCACTCGGCGCAAATGCGGTTTTGGCGGTGTCTCTTGCCGCCGCAAAAGCCGCCGCCGCAAATTCGGGACTTCCGCTTTTCAAATATCTCGGCGGAATTTCGGCAACGAGACTTCCCGTTCCGATGATGAATATTTTAAACGGCGGAGCACATGCCGCCAACAGTATCGATATTCAGGAATTCATGATAATGCCGTGCGGCTTCGAAAGCTTTTCCGAAGCATTGAGGGCGGGATGCGAAATATACCGTGCTCTCGGCAATATATTGAAAAAAGAGGGCAAGTCTACGGGAGTCGGTGACGAGGGCGGATTTGCGCCCGACCTTGAAAACGGAGAGGAGGCTGTCGAATATATTTTGCGTGCCGTCTCGGCTGCGGGCTATTCCGACGACACGGTGAAAATCGCAATAGATGCGGCGTCAAGCGAATGGCAGAGAGAGGACGGGAACTATTATCTTCCGAAAAGCAAAAAGGTTTATTCGACCGACGAGCTTATATCTTATTGGCAAAAATTTACAAGGGATTATCCCGTTGTGTCTCTCGAAGACCCTCTCGGAGAGGACGACGGTGACGGATGGCGAAAGCTCACCGAAAAAATCGGCGGCAAAGTTGTGCTTGTCGGTGACGATTTATTCGTTACAAATCCCGAAAAAGTGCGAGAAGGCATAAAAAACAAAGAGGGGAATGCCGTTCTCGTGAAACCGAATCAAATAGGAACTTTGAGCGAAACGCTCGAAGTTATAAAAACGGCGGGGCGGCACGGCATGAGAGCCGTTATATCCCACCGTTCCGGAGAAACGGAGGATACGTCGGTTTCCGATATAGCGGTAGCAACGGATACGGGGTATATAAAAATCGGCGCACCGTGTCGGGGAGAGAGAACGGCAAAATACAACAGACTTCTCAAAATCGAAAATATGATAGGAAAAAATGCCGAATACGGAGAAGAAATCTCATAAAATACTTGAAATCCGTTATTTTATGTGATATACTCTTATAAGTGACAGCAAGCGCAAAGCCGTGCTGTCAGGTCATACCAACCGGGGAGGCAGCGGGTCCCTGCACCTGAAATCCGCTATAGCAGGGGTGGATTCCCGTATTGAGGGGCGGTACCGCACGGTCAGCACCGTTTTTTTGCCGTGTTGACGAACGGGCCTTACGCGATTGGCGGCTGTGAACCATGTCAGGTGGGGAACCAAGCAGCATTAAGCAGTTCAGCCGATGTGCCGTAAGTCAGCCTGTTCCGAGCGGCAGACTCGGCGGCGTGTGCGACTATCACAACGATTTGCGGGTGTATGATCTGACAGCACGGCTTTAATTGAAAGAAAGGGAAGGAAAACATGCATCTTGCCTTATACAGGAAATACCGCTCTGCGACTTTCGACGAGGTTTGCGGGCAAAATCATATAACGTCTGTTCTCAAATACCAGGCAAAAACGGGCAGGGTGTCTCACGCTTACCTTTTTTGCGGCTCACGGGGAACGGGTAAAACGTCGTGTGCGAAAATTCTCGCAAAAGCGGTAAACTGCGAGAACCCGATTGACGGCAATCCGTGTTGCAAGTGCGAGTCTTGTCTTTCGATTGACAGAGGGAGCGCCACCGACGTTGTCGAAATGGATGCCGCTTCCGAAACGGGAGTCGATTACATAAGAAGCATTAAGGAAGAAGTTCAGTATCCTCCCGCTTTGCTCAAAAAGAGAGTTTATATAATCGACGAAATTCACATGCTCTCGGAATCCGCTTTCAATGCGCTTTTGAAAACTCTCGAAGAACCGCCGGAACACGTCGTTTTCATACTTGCGACAACGGAACTTCACAAAATGCCGAGCACTGTGGTTTCAAGGTGCCAGCGCTTTGATTTCAGAAGACTTACCGTGAAAACGATTTGCGAAAGGCTTGAATATATTGCGGGCAGAGAAAACATAAAACTCGAACATACGGCGTCTCAGCTTATTGCAAAGCAGGCGCAAGGCGGAATGAGAGACGCTATCGGGCTTTTCGAGCTTTGCTCCGGAAACGGCGCCGATGTTACGGAAAACCGTGTTCTCGAAATTCTCGGCATAAACGGCTACGAAAACGTTGCGAAAACCGCCGAATCGATTGCCGAAAAAGATGTTTCGGCTCTTTTCGATACCGTAGCTTCCGTTTACTCCTCGTCGAAAGATATTACGGTCTTTTGGCAGGAACTCACATCGTTTTACCGTGATATGCTGATTGCGAAATATTCGGAAAATCCGATGGAATATCTCGACCTCACGGAAACCGAATACGAAATTCTCCGCAAAACTTCATCGCTTTTCACGCTTTCGGAGCTGTTCTTCCATTCGAAAATTTTGGACGATGCTCTGAAAGACATGAACAGAATGCCTCAGACGAAACGAATGACGGCGGAATTCGCACTTGTCAAAATGTGCGACGGGACGTCGGATACGTCGCCCGATGCGCTCCTTGCGAGAATCGAGGCACTTGAAAATAAAATCAATTCATCTCCGAATGGCTTTTTCGATGCGGAAAACAACGGAAAAATCGGAAATTCGGTAAAACCCGATACCGTTACGGCGGTACAAAAAAACGAAAAAGCGGATTTTTCGGAAAAAGCGCAAAGCACGCCGTCGAAATTCGAGGCGGAGCCCGTGAAAAAAAGCTTTTTCGAACCTCCCGTCGATTTGCCGCCCGTAAGGGATAGCAAGGCGGGCAAAGACGGATATATAAGGCTCAAAGATACCGGTGAGGTTATCGAAAGACTCGGCAAAACCGATGAACTTGCCGCAGTGATTATATCCGATTCGAAAATCGAAGTTTCCGCCGATGCGTCGAAAATAAGAATTGTCACCGAAAACGGATTTGCGGCAACTTATTTTACCGACGAAGTTTGCCGTAAGGTTGCGGGTGTGTTTCTTGCGGCGAAAATCACCGACAGGGAAGCCAAAGTCGAAATCGTTTACAAGGCGGGACGAGACGCCGCACCTTACGAAAGTCTTTTCGAGGACTGATTTTCAAAGATAATTTTTCAATTTCAAATACAGGAGTAAAAAATGAAATCAAGACTTCCGAACGGACGGGGAAAAGGCCCGTCGAATATGCAGGGAATTATGAAACAGGCTCAGAAAATGCAGGAAGATATGAAAAATCTTCAAGCGGAGCTTGACGAAAGAGAATACGAGGTAAAAGCGGGCGGCGGTGCCGTTACCGTTACAATCAGCGGTGAACTCGAAATAAAAAATATCGAAATCTCACCCGAAATCGTCGACCCCGACGACGTCGAAACTCTGAGCGACGTTCTGTGTGCGGCGGTCAACGAGGCAATTAAAAAAGTCAACGACACGAACAACGAGGAAATGGGCAAGATAACGGGAGCACTCAATATGCCCGGTATGTTCTGATATTGCTGATTATATCGAACCTATAAACAGACTTGCGGATATGTTCAGGCGCCTTGAAGGTGTCGGAAAGAAATCGGCAGTCAGAATGGCGTTTTCCGTTCTTTCTCTTTCGGAAGAGGACGCCGCCGAATTCGCAAAGGCGATATTGGATGCCAAAACCGAAATAAAACTTTGCAAAACGTGCCAAAATATTTCGTCGGAGGAAATATGCCCCATTTGCGGAAACGAAAAGAGAGATTCGACGACAATTTGCGTTTGCGAAGATTCGAGAGCTCTTTTCGCAATCGAAAAATCGGGAGTATACAACGGAGTATATCACGTTTTACACGGAGTTATCTCCCCGTCGCACGGTATCGGGCCCGACAAGCTCAAAATCAAAGAGCTTTTGCACCGTCTGACCGACGGGAGTGTAAAAGAGGTTATAATCGCCACAAACCCCACAGTCGAGGGCGAGGCGACGGCGGTTTATATATCGAGACTTATAGCGTCACCCGACGTGAAAGTTACGAGAATCGCAAACGGCGTTCCCGTCGGAGGCGACCTTGAATATGCCGACGAGGTTACATTAAGACGTGCCATCGAAGGGCGCAGAACGTTGCAATAAAAGAAAGGTAGTTATTATGAGA
>CAYXMB010000032.1:0-11426 GCA_964466085.1 uncultured Ruminococcus sp. | reverse complement strand
CAGGGCGGCGTTCTCGGCGGAGACGTTAAAGACCTTCTTCTCCTTGACGTAACTCCTCTGTCTCTCGGTATCGAAACACTCGGCGGAGTATTCAACCGTATAATCGACAGAAACACCACAATTCCCGTAAAAAAGAGCCAGGTTTATTCGACTGCCGCAGACGGACAGACGTCGGTTGAAATTCACGTTCTTCAAGGCGAAAGAGATATGGCGGCGGGCAACACCACACTCGGCAGATTCAATCTCGACGGTATCCCGGCGGCACCTCGCGGAGTTCCTCAAATCGAAGTTACATTCGATATCGACGCCAACGGTATAGTTAACGTATCCGCAAAAGATCTCGGAACGGGCAAAGAACAGCATATCACGATAACTTCATCGACCAACATGTCGAAGGAAGATATCGAAAAAGCGGTTCACGAAGCTGAGAAGTTTGCCGAATCCGATAAGAAACAGAAAGAGGCAATCGAAATCAAAAACCGTGCCGATCAGATGATTTTCCAATCCGAAAAGACTCTGAACGAAATCGGAGATAAGCTCGGAGATGCGGACAAAGCAGATGTAAAAGCGGCTGTCGAAAAGCTCAAGGAAACCGTGAAAGGCGATAACACGGATGCCATCAAAGCCGATACGGAGGCGCTTGAACAGGCATTCTACAAGCTCAGCGAGAAGCTTTATCAGCAGAACGGCGGCGCACAGGGAGCACAGGGATTTGATCCCAACGCCGCAGGCGGAGCCGATAACTCCGGCGCATCCGACGGCGCATATTACAACGCCGATTACGAAGACAAATCCGATAAATAATATGTCGGCACGTTCCCCGCTTTGCGGTGGGGAACGTGCCTATAAAAAGAAGGGCGGCTCCCCGCCCTGTTTGTGCGTTTTTTGAAACGGTGCCAAGATTTTTGCGCCGTTTGAAAGAACACAATACATAATCCGAATCGGAGATAAGATATGGCAGATAACAACAAAAGAGATTATTATGAGGTGCTCGGAGTTTCAAAGAGTGCCTCCGAAGACGAAATAAAAAAAGCTTACAGGAAACTTGCGAAAAAATATCACCCCGACATGAATCCGGGAGACAAAGAGGCTGAGGCAAAGTTCAAAGAAGTAAACGAAGCTTATGCGGTTTTGTCGGATGCAGACAAAAAGGCAAAATATGACCAATACGGTCATGCGGCGTTTGACCCGTCAAGCGGATTCGGCGGATTCGGCGGAGCGGATTTCGGCGATTTCGGTTTCGATATCGGGGATATTTTCTCAAGCTTTTTCGGCGGAACGTCGAGGAGCGGCGGCAGGAGAGGCCCTGTAAGAGGCGAGGATATAGCACTTCGTGTAACGCTTGACTTCAACGAGGCTGTTTTCGGAGTCAAAAAGGAGATTTCCTATCAGAAAACTCAAAAATGCTCCGAATGCGGGGGAAGCGGTGCCGCAAAGGGTACATCTCCGAAAACCTGCGGAGTATGTAACGGTACGGGACAAGTGAAAACTCAGCAGAGGACTCCGTTCGGCGTTATGCAGTCAAGTCGGCCTTGCGAAACTTGCGGCGGAAGCGGAAAAGTTATCGATACGCCTTGCAAGCGCTGTCGCGGAAACGGATTTGAGAGAGTAACCAAAAAACTTGACGTCAATATTCCCGCCGGAATCGACAACGGCGAAAGAGTCGTTATAAGAGGGCAGGGTTCCGACGGCACTAACGGAGGCGGTGCGGGTGACCTCGTTATAGTTATCGGGGTAAGAAACGACGATATATTCGAGAGAGACGGAACAGACATTTACTGTGAAGTGCCGATAACTTTTGCCGAAGCGACTTTGGGCGCGGAGATAGATATACCCACTCTTGAAGGAAAAATCAAATATACCATACCCGAAGGAACGCAAAGCGGTACCAAATTCACCTTGAGGCAGAAAGGCATACAGAATCCCAGATATAAGACAAGGGGCAATCTTTACGTTACGGTTGCGGTCGAAGTGCCGAACAATCTGACGGCAGAGCAGAAATCGCTTCTTTCCAAATTCGCCGATTCGTGCGGTGAAAAGAATTACGCCAAGAGAGAGAAATTTTTCAAAAAATTATTCAGAAGGGGCAAAGCCGACTGACGGTGTCTTGAATTATGAGCGATAAATGGATACAGATTAAGGTCAAAACCTCCGTAGAGCACGTCGAAACCGTTTCTGCGGTCATGAGCATGGTAAGCAATTCGCTTATGGTCGAGGACTATTCCGATGTAGAGAAGGAACTTGACGGAGTATACGGCGACCTCATAGACGAAGAACTCCTCGCAAAGGACAGAACGACGGCGTGTGTTTCGGTTTTCGTTTCCGAAGATAAAAACATTGCCGAAACTCTTGATTTCATAAGAGACAGGCTTTATTCGTCAAAGTTGGAATCGGAATACGAAATCGAGCTTGAGGGCGTCAGCGAAGAAGATTGGGCGGATTCGTGGAAACAGTACTATAAGCCGATAAAAACCGGAAACAAAATCGTTATTGTCCCCGTGTGGGAAAAATACGAGAAAAAAGACGGCGAAATCACCGTTCTTATGGATCCCGGAATGGCGTTCGGTACGGGAACACACGAAACGACGAGGCTTTGTGCCGCAATGCTCGAAAAATACGTTACCGATGAGAGCAAAATGCTTGACGTCGGGTGCGGAAGCGGTATTCTCGCAATATGCGCATCCAAACTCGGAGCCGCATCGTGTTTTGCCTGTGATATCGACCCCGTTTCGGTGAGAATAGCAATAGAAAACACCGAAATCAACGAGGTGAATAACGTGAAATGCGTTGTTTCGGACTTACTCAAAAGTGTTGAAAAAGTCGAAGGCGGATATGATGTTTGTGCGGCGAATATTGTGGCGGACGTGATTATAAGACTTGCTCCCGATATCGGAGAATATCTTGCGCCGGACGCCGTATTTATAGTTTCCGGCATTATAGTCGAACGTGCCGAAGAAACGGTTGCGGCGCTGAATAAGGCGGGATTTGCCGTTGTCGATGACGTAAGAGAAAACGGCTGGTACTGTGCGGCTTGCAAGAAAATGTGAGGGACTATGCCGACTTTCTATATTTCAAAAGGACAAATAGGCATCAGAGACGACGGGGAGAAAACGGTTCTCATTTGCGGTGACGATGCTTTGCATATTACGAAAGCACTCAGGATGAAGCACGGAGAAACACTTGAAGTTTGCGATACCGATTCGGTAGTTTACGAATGTGAAATCGTATCGGTCGGCGAAAACGTTGAAGCAAAAGTAAAATCAAGTAAAAAATCCGAATCCGAACCGCCTTACTCCGTAGCGCTGTATCAGGCGCTTATCAAAGGAGATAAATTCGATACGGTTGTTCAAAAAGCCGTTGAGTCGGGAGCGACGAGAATAGTGCCCGTTTTGACGTCGAGATGCATTGTGAGGCTTGACGCCAAAGACTGTGCGAAAAAATGCGCCAGATGGCAAAGAATAGCCGACGAGGCGGCAAAACAGTGCGGCAGAGGTTCGCTTGTGAAAATCGACACCCTTATGAATTTCAAACAGGCTGTGTGCGACGCCGCAACCGCCGACGTTTCACTCTTTTGCTATGAAGGGGAACACTCGGAAAATCTGAAAAAGATTCTTTCGGAAAACCCCTCTCCTCAATCCGTTTCGCTGATGATAGGTGCCGAAGGCGGTTTTTCCGACGGGGAGGCGCTTTTCGCAAAAGAAAACGGCATGAAAAGCGTGGGTCTCGGAAACAGGATATTGAGAACTGAAACCGCGTCGTCTTTTGCGTTGGCGTGCTTATCTTACGAATACGAAATGTAAATAAAAGTCGGGGGCGAGTGTATGAAAGCTTGCGTCCGGCTTTTGATTTTGTATCGTTTTTCGGCAAAAAACGGTTGTGACGCATGACGTCGAGTGTCGATTTTTACGGCGCAAAATGCGAAATGTGCCGAATTTAAGACCTTTATCTTTGCCGAAATTATCGTTTTCGGGCTTCCAATGTAAAAAAAGGGGCAATGTAAGCAAAAAATAATGCCCTTTTTTAGAAAAAATACCGAAAAAGTATTGAAATTCGATTTGAAAAGGTGTAAAATATGTTCAGTATGAGCAAAATTCGCCCAAACGTCAAAAAAGACGGGTTTTGATTATCTAAAAGGAAGGTGCAGAAAATGGCAAACCGTTTATTTCAGGGAATAGTGTATCAGATGCGCGACGCAGTGGACAGAGTCATAGGTGTTGTGGATGAGAACGGCGTTATTATAGCCTGCAGTGAGTTGTCCAAAATCGGCGAGACGAAGCAGGAAGTGCGTGACGAGCTTGTTTACACAAGCGATACCATGATATTCGGCGGATATACTTATTATCCCGTCGGGGTTAATGCGAAAGTGGAATACGTCGTATTCGTCGAAGGCGAGGACAACATTGCGGAAAAATATGCCGCTGTTCTTTCGATATCTCTTGCCAACATAAAAACTCTTTATGACGAGAAATACGACAAGAGCTCTTTCATTAAGAACATTATACTCGACAATATTCTCCAAAGCGATATATACGCAAAGAGCAAAGAGCTTCGTTTTAATACGGAAGAAATAAGAGTTGCCATTCTTATAAGGTTTTCGGAAAAAACCGAAGTTCGTCCTTTTGATATAGTGCAAAATCTTTTCCCCGACAAGAGCAAGGATTTCGTAATCAGCATAGGAGAGCAGAACATAGTCCTCATTAAAGAGCTTAAGAATACCGATATCGAAAAAGTCGAAAAGCTGGCACGCAACATTTCCGATACGATAAGCTCCGAATCGTTCACTCAAGTTACGATAGGAATCGGAACGATAGTCGAAAACATCAAAGACCTCGCGCGTTCCTATAAAGAAGCTCAGCTTGCAATCGAAGTCGGAAAGGTTTTCGACACCGATAAGAACATAATATGCTACGAAGGACTCGGTATTGCGAGACTTATTTATCAGCTTCCCACCACTCTTTGCGAAATGTTCCTGAGAGAAGTTTTCAGAGGCGGTTCTCTTGAAGGGCTTGACCGTGAAACACTCATGACGATTCAGTGTTTCTTCGAAAACAACCTCAACGTATCGGAGACGTCGAGAAAGCTGTTCGTTCACCGAAATACTTTGGTTTACAGACTCGAAAAGATACGTAAGCTTACGGGTCTTGATCTTCGTGAATTCGACCATGCAATCACATTTAAGGTTGCGCTTATGGTAAAGAAATATTTATCCACGAAGCCGATAAAATATTAAAAACTTCGATACGGTTGCGTTAAGACAGCGATGAGCTTTTGCCTGTCTTGCGCAACTTTGTACATTCGGTATTTGTTTTCAAAATAGCTATATTATTATACGAATTTTTATTCTATAATAATAGGCGTCAGTTACGGTGCCTTACGGCACAAAGAACTTCAAAGGCAGTTATTATGATAGAATTCAGAAACGTTAAAAAGCACTATCCCAACGGGACGGTAGCTCTTGACGGAGTCGATCTCAAGGTTGAAGACGGCGAGTTTGTGTTCGTTGTCGGACGAAGCGGAGCGGGTAAAACCACCATGATGAAGCTTCTCCTCCGAGAAGAGCAGGCGAGTTCGGGAGATATTATAGTCGGCGACTACAATCTTTCGAAACTTGCAAGTTACAGAGTTCCTTATTACAGAAGAGAGCTCGGAGTCGTTTTTCAGGATTTCAGACTTTTCAAGGACAAAACGGTATACGAGAACGTCGCTTTCGCAATGAGAGTTGTCGGCACTCCGACGAAAATGATTAAGAGGCGTGTTCCCGCAATTTTGAATACGGTAAACCTTGCCGAAAAAAGCAAAAACTTTCCGACGGAGCTGTCGGGCGGCGAACAGCAGAGAGTGGCACTTGCACGTGCTCTCGCGAATAACCCGAAAATCATTATTGCCGATGAACCCACCGGGAACATCGACCCCAAAATGAGCATCGAAATAATGAATCTTCTCATGAAAATCAACAAGCTCGGCAAAACCGTGATCGTTGTAACACATGAAAAAAATCTTGTCGATTATTATAAGCAGAGAGTAGTTATGCTCCGTGACGGCAAGATTGTGGAAGACCGTGTGGGAGGAATGTTCCAATGAGAAGAAAGAGTTACAAGATATCGTACTTTATCGGTCAGGCTTTCAAGAGCCTGTGGAGAAACGGTGTTATGTCGTTTGCTTCCGTTGCGGTACTTATGAGTTGTCTTGTGGTAATGGGAGGATTCGCTCTTCTTTTCGCAAATATCGATACCAATCTCGAAGAAATCAACATGATGAATCAGATAGTCGTATTTTGCTATCCCGATGCAACCGAAGAAGAAATCACGTCAATCGAAGCACAGATTAAGGCGCTTGACAACGTTGAAAGCGTAGAGCGTGTTACGAAAGCCGAAGCGCTCCAAAAAATGAAAGACAAGTCGTCCGAATACGAAGCGCTTTACGACGATATAACCGACGAGAACAACCCGCTTTCCGATTCGTTCAATATAACGTACTCGACGGAAGAGGGGGTGTCGACTCTTCACTATGAGCTCACGACGGGAATAGAAGGCGTAAGAAAAGTCAATGCGAGAATGGATCTCGCAAATCAAATCGCAAAATTCAAAAGCGGAATACAGTTCGTATTTATCTGGTTCCTTATCATACTGTTCGTAGTTTCGATATTCATAATTATCAATACGATTAAACTTGCGGTATATGCAAGACGGCATGAGATAAGCGTAATGCGGTACGTCGGCGCTACGAGTTGGTTTATTACGCTTCCGTTTATATTCGAAGGAATTATAATCGGGCTTTTCTCAAGCATAATCGCATTTTTTGTCGAAAAATTCGCTTACGGCTACGTCGAACGTTCCGTAATGGGTGACTTGGATATGATAAAAATGATACCGTTTTCCGATTTGGACGTAAAAGTGCTTCTCGGCTTTGCGCTTGTCGGAGTGATAACGGGTATCGTCGGAAGCTGTATTTCGATAAGCAAATATCTTAAGTCGTAATATCTATGCCGCCGATGCGACGGCGCTTTCGGAAAGGAGGCTGTTTCAATGAGAAAAAAAGTCAGAATCAAATATTATTTATCGGCATTTGCCCTGATTTTGTGCGTTTGCATTACCGTTTCGTCATCGGTTTTTAATTCGAAAGCGGTTGATGACACGGTCGCAAGTTCTTACAAGGAGCAAATAGCGGCACTTGAAAGCAAACAGCAGACGCTGAAAAGCAAACTTTCGTCTCTCAAGTCGCAGGCGGCAAGTGCCTATGAATATAAAAACAATCTCGATGAGCTCAGCAACGTTACCCAAACGAAAATAGCAACAGCGGAAGCGCTCTCGGCGGAGCTCACGATAAAAATCGAGCAGACCGAAGAGAGCATAAAAGAAAAAGAAGAGGGAATAAAGACCACCTTCGACAAGTTTCTCGAAAGAATGCGAGTATCATATGAAGACGGTGAAGCAAGCTACTTAAGCATACTTCTCGGCTCCGAAGATATGGCCGATTTTCTGTCGAAAATGGATATGGTCAGCAGTATTTTGGAATATGACAGAAACTTGAAAGCTCAATACGAAACCGAAAAAAGCGAGCTTGAAGCGGAAAAGGTTTTGCTTGAAGAAGATAAAGCGTATCAGGAAAATCTTCTCAAAGAGCTCGAAAGCGACAAAGCGGAATACGATAACCTTTTGAATGAAAACGCAAATTATCTGAAGTCTCTCGAAAGTGATATAAGCGCCACAACTTCGGCTTACGAAGCGGCAAAAGAACAGGAAAACGCTCTCGATGCACAGTTGACGCAGTATCTTGCAAGTCTCCAACAAAAAGAGCAATCGAATTACGTCGGCGGTGAATTTATCTGGCCTTTGAACGGTTATACGGCGGTTTCGTCGGGATTCGGTTGGAGAACTCTCAACGGCGTCAGTGACTATCACAGAGGAATAGATATACCGGCACCCGGCGGAACTCCGATTCACGCTTCGAACGGCGGAACGGTTGTAACGGCAACGGGGCACGGAAGTTACGGCAATTACGTCGTAATAAATCACGGCGGCGGAAAGTCGACTCTGTACGCTCACATGAGCGCAATAGGATGCAGTGTCGGTCAGACCGTATCGCAAGGTCAGGTAATAGGATACGTCGGCACAACGGGATATTCGACGGGAAACCATCTTCATATAGAAGTCAGAATCGACGGCGTTGCCAACAATCCCTTGAATTATCTTTCAAAATAAAATCAAGACAATAATACGGTAAAGACAGCTTTTGTAACGGCTGTCTTTGCGTTTTGAAAGGATTTAACATGCAGAAAAAAATATCTTTGCCATTGGCAATCGTATGTGTGGTGTGTGCGGTTGTTGTAACTTTTCTCGGCACTTTCGCAATTACGAGCAAGTGGAATCAAAGCGTTTTGGAGAAAAATTACGATGAATTGACAGATCATCGGTACAGCGCTGTTTTGAGCGAACTCCAACAGACTTTCGACGCGGTATATATAGGCGAAATCGATGAGGAGGAACTTGCCGATTACGTTGCCACAGGATATGTTGCGGGCACGGGTGACAAGTATGCCGCATATTACAACGCCGAAGGATACGCCTCTCTCAAAGAGGATATGAACGGTGATATGCAGGGAATAGGCGTCAGTGTGATTTACAACGCCGATGAAAAAGCAATTGAAATAATCAACGTTTTCCCCGACTCTCCGGCATTTGAAAACGGAGTCGAAGTCGGTGACCTTATAACTTACGTCAGCGATGACGGCGAAACTTACGAAAGCGTTTCCGAAATCGGCTACAGCGTTGCCTTGAAAAAACTTCAGGGAAAAGCCGGAACGCAAGCCTCGTTTATCTCATACCGTAACGGCAACAACGACGAGCCTCTTTATTTTAAAATCGAACGTCGGGAAATTGCCGAACAGACGGTGGAGTACAGAGTTTACAGCCTTGACAGTACTGTCGGCGTAATTAAAATATCGTCGTTTGACGGTAAGACGCCCGAACAGTTTGAAAACGCCGTTGACGAATTGGTTAAAGCGGGAGTGCAAAAACTTGTTTTCGACGTCAGAAACAATCCCGGCGGAGAGCTTAATTCGGTATGCTCCATACTTGATATGCTCTTGCCCGAAGGTCCTATTATAAGGACAATCGATAAGAACAACGTCGAAGAAGTCGCGAGAACTTCCGATGCAGACGAAATAGATATGCCTATGGCGGTTGTGGTCAACTCTAATACCGCAAGTGCCGCCGAACTCTTTTCAAGCTCTCTTCAAGACTACGATAAAGCCGAAATCGTCGGTACGGTAACTTACGGGAAAGGTTGTATGCAAACCATGTATCCCTTAAGCAACGGCGGATGCATAAGCCTTACAACGGCTTTGTACTGCCCTCCGTTTTCGGACAACTACAACGAAATCGGCGTTATACCCGACATCGAAAGCGAGCTTTCCGAAGAGGCGGCTTCAAAGAATATTTATAAACTTACCGATGAAGAGGATACACAGCTCAAAGATGCTGTGAACACTTTCAATAAATAAATAATATATCACATAAACCGAAAGGAATTTAAAAATGGCAGACAAGAAAAAAACCTTCTATACTGAGGAAGGCTATAAAAAATTAACGGAAGAACTCGCTTTCCTCAAAGGTCCCAAAATGCAGGAGGTCAAAGAAAATTTGGCAGCTGCAAGAGATCTCGGAGACCTCTCGGAAAACAGCGAATACGATGAAGCGAGAAACGAGCAGACGAAAACCGTAACGAGAATACAGGAACTCGAAGAACTGCTTTTGCACGCCGAAATCGTCAAAGAAAGCGAACTCGACACGACGGTTATTCATCTCGGCTCATCGGTGAAGCTTCACGACTGCGACCTTGATGAAGATATAGAGTACAGCCTTGTCGGAACGAACGAAGTCGACGCTTTAAACGGAAAAATTTCCGACCAGAGCCCGATAGGTTCGGCTCTTATCGGGGCACACAAGGGAGATACCGTAAAAGTCGAACTTCCTTACGGTGCGGTTGACTTTGAGGTTCTCGACGTATGGCGCACAAAGAACGGTTGATTATTGAGGTGACAAATGAACGATAACGTAAATAACAGCGAAATTTCAAGAGAAGACGCAAAAAGGCAAAACGAAATACTCAGGTTGAGACGTGAAAAGCTCTCGACTCTCCAAGCGGAGGGAAAAGACCCTTTTTCGATAACGAAATATGACGTTAGCCATCACAGCGAAGAAATTAAAAACTCTTTCGACAGCCTTGAAGGTGCGGAAGTTTCCGTTGCGGGACGAATGATGTCGAAAAGAGTAATGGGAAAAGCATCTTTTTGTCACGTTCAGGACCTTGAAGGAACCATTCAGTCCTACGTTGCAAGAGATTCTCTCGGCGAGGAAGAATATGCGGCATTCAAAAAGCTTGATGTAGGCGATATAATCGGCGTTAAAGGAACTGTTTTCAAAACAAAAACCGGAGAGGTGTCGATTCACGCAACCGGGATAACGCTTCTTTCAAAGAGCCTTCAGGTGCTTCCCGAAAAATATCACGGGCTTACGAATACCGACCTTCGTTACCGTCAAAGGTACGTTGACCTTATAATGAACGCGGAAGCGAAAGATACATTCATTAAACGTTCGGGAATTATTAAAGCTATAAGAAGCTTTCTCGACGAGCGCGGATTTATGGAAGTCGAAACTCCGATGCTCGTTTCAAATGCGGGCGGTGCCGCCGCAAGACCTTTCGAAACACATTTCAATGCACTTGACGAAGATTTGAAACTTCGAATTTCTCTCGAACTTTACCTTAAGAGACTTATCGTCGGCGGACTTGAAAGCGTATACGAAATCGGCAGAGTGTTCCGCAATGAAGGACTTGATACAAGACATAATCCCGAATTTACTCTGATGGAGCTTTACCAGGCATACACGGATTATCACGGCATGATGGACCTCACGGAGGACATGTACCGCTACGTCGCAAAAAAGGTTCTCGGCACTACGACGATAACGTATAACGGGGTTGAAATGGACCTCTCAAAGCCTTTTGAACGCATTACGATGGTAGATGCCGTAAAGAAGTATTCGGGAGTCGATTTCAACGAAATAAACAACCTCGACGAAGCCCGTGCAGTCGCAAAAGAGCACAACATCGAATATGAAGCGCATCACAAGAAGGGTGATATTATAAATCTCTTTTTCGAAGAGTTTGTCGAAAAGCACCTGATTCAGCCGACGTTCGTAATGGATCACCCCGTTGAAATCTCACCTCTTACAAAAAGAAAGCCCGACAATCCCGATTACGTCGAACGTTTCGAAATGTTCATGAACGGTTGGGAAATGTGCAACGCATATTCGGAACTTAACGACCCGATAGATCAAAGAGCGAGATTTGCGGCACAGGAAGAACTTCTGGCTCAGGGAGACGAAGAGGCAAACCATACGGACGAAGACTTCCTCAATGCCCTT
>CAYXMB010000031.1:0-11516 GCA_964466085.1 uncultured Ruminococcus sp. | reverse complement strand
ACGATAAGATTTTATCTGACCTTATTCATTTTGATACACCTTTTATTTATTTTGCATCTATGCAGGATTTGCGCGGCTCTGCCCGTGTCGGCGGTAATTTCAATAAAAACAACGGCGTCTTTGATTTAGATTGGGAAATGATCATTATCGATGAAGCACATGAAGGCGTTCGAACCGATTTAGGCGAAGCGGTAATAAAAGCATTAAGAAACGAAAACACAAAAATATTATCATTAACCGGCACCGCATACGGCCTTCGTAATGATTATGATGATAATGTATTTACCTGGACTTATGTTGATGAACAGAGAGCCAAAACAGAGTGGGCAAAACTACATCCTAACGAGAAAAACCCTTATGCCGATTTGCCCACAATGAATATTTTAACTTTTGATTTAGGCGATGCCATTGAGAATTCTTACCGTTATGTAACGGAAGACTCGGCATTCAATTTCAGAGAGTTTTTCCGTACTTGGACAGGCAATATCGAAAACGATTTTTATCCTCTCCCCGCAGATAAAAATATAGGTGATTTTGTTCACGAAGATGCAGTTCGGTCGTTCCTAAACTTAATTGTCGCGGATAACAAAGGAACGAATTATCCGTTTTCAAAACCTGAATATATCGATATGTTTAAGCATACATTTTGGATTGTTCCCGGCGTAAAAGAGGCTCATGCGCTTAGAGAGTTATTAAGAGCTCATCCGTTTTTCGGACAATACAGAATTGTCGATGTTGCAGGTGACGGCGACCGAGAAGAACGCTATGATTTAGCTTTAAGTAAAGTCAGAAAGGCAATTAAAGAAAACGACAAAACCATTACTATATCGTGCGGAAGATTAACAACCGGTATCACTGTGAAAGAATGGACGGCTGTTATGATGTTGTCCGGCTCTTCCAAAACATCTGTTACCGGATATATGCAGGCTATCTTCAGAGTACAATCTCCCGGTGTCATAGACGGAAAGCAGAAAGAAAATTGTTACGTTTTTGATTTTGCACCGGACAGAGCTTTGCAGGTCATTGCCAATGTACATAAACTGTCTTCTCAAAGTAAAAAAGGAGAAGAAAGCGAGAGACAAGCATTAGGAGAATTCTTGAATTTCTGCCCCGTTATAGCGGTTAGCGGTACAGAAATGCATTATTATGACGTTCCCGATTTAATGCGTCAAATCAAGCGTATTTCCGTTGAAAGCGCAATCAACAGCGGTTTCGACGATAATACTATTTATCTGTCGGATGCGGGCCTTTCCCGTTCCGATTACGATTTGGAAATTTTGAAAAAGCTCAGCGATGCTGTTGCCCCCAAGAAAAAAGGTAATAAAGAAAAATCGGTTCGGATAACAGGTAACGGTCTTACCAATGAGGAACGTCAAAAAATCGAGCAAGCTAAAAAGAAACCCAAACGTGAATTGACGAAAGAAGAAAAAGAGTTACTTGAAAAAGAACGCAAAGAAAAGAAAGAACAACAAAAATTATTTGATTTGTTGCGTGCCGTTTCTATCCGTTTGCCATTGCTCTTTTACGGTGCCGATGCCGATATTACCGAAATAATTAAACTTAAAGATTTTGTAAATATCGTCGATGATGAATCTTGGGAAGAATTTATGCCCAAAGGCTTACGTAAAGAACTGTTCCTTGAGATTTCAAGATATTATGATGAAGATGTCCTTGTCGGTGCAGGTTTGCGCATTAGGAAATTAGCGAAAGCGGCAGATGAATATCCGCCCACCGTAAGAGCCGCTAAAATAGTGGAAATTTTAAGCAAGTTCAAAAACCCCGACAAGGAAACGGTACTTACGCCCTGGCGTGTCGTTAATATGCATATGTCCGAAACACTCGGCGGATATTGCTTCTATGACGAAAGCTTTTCAAAAGAAATCGATGAGCCGAGATTTGTCGAACACGGAAACGTAACAGCCAATATATTGTTAAATAACGATGTCCGCATTTTAGAGTTGAACTCGAAATCGGGATTGTATCCTCTCTATATGGCTTACAGCATTTATAACTTCTTATTGAGCGGAGCGGAAACCGGTCATTCCTTTGAAGAATTGCAAAAATTATGGGCGTCGGTATTAGAAAACAATATTTTTGTACTTTGCAAAACAAAAATGGCTCGCAGCATTACCATTCGAACTCTTGCAGGATATACGGGAATGAAAATTAATGCAATCTATCTAACAAAACTTTTAGAAAGAATGCAAGATATTGACAGACTGACACGTAAATTAACAAACCCCGATACATGGGGAAAGGACGGTGAAAGAATGAAATTTGATGCAGTTGTCGGAAATCCGCCGTATCAACGTTCCATTGAAAACACAAGCGACGAACAAATATATCCTTATTTTATGGAAACAGCATACAAGTTATCAACTTTTGCTACTTTGATTACACCTGCTAGATTTTTATACAACGCCGGTAAAACATCAAAAAAATGGAACTGGAAAATGTTAAATGATCCGTACTTACGTATTAATCGGTTCTTTAATGAATCAAGGCTTGTTTTTCCAAATACCAGTATAAATGGAGGAATTGTCATAACAACACGCAACACCAACGCTCTCGGCAAGCCAATAAAATTCTTCGGTGCCGATGATAATATTTCAAAAGTCAAATCAACGGTTCTTGCCCACAAGACATTTCGTACAATTCAGTCTATTGTATATTTACAAACTAAGTTTAACCTTGATAAATTGTTTGAAAAGTATCCTGAAACTCAAAGCGTTGTCGGTACGGAAAAAAGATTAGTTTCTTCGATTTTTGAAAAAGCACCCGGTATTTTCACAGATGAAAAATTAAATGCGAATTATGTTAAAATACTGGGAATTCAAAACAGGAAAAGGGTATACAAATATATTCTCAAAGATGTTTTGGATTCGTTTGGAAATATAGATAAATTTAAGGTGGTTCTTTCTTCGGCAGATGGAGCAAGCGGAACATTATCTCAAGATTCTCCTGCGAGAATCACCGGAAATCCGGAAATGTCTGCAAAATGCGAAGGTTACACACAAACCTTCATATCTATTGGTGACTTTGATACAGAAATAGAAATGGAAAATTTATACCGCTATCTTAAGTGTAAGTTTACCAGATTCATGGTTGGAACAATAAAGGCAACCAATGGTCTGAAATTTGATACTTGGGCAAATGTACCGATTCAAGATTTTACAAATAAATCTGATATCGATTGGTCTAAATCTATACCCGAAATTGATAAACAACTTTATAGTAAATATGGCTTAACGCAAAACGAAATAGATTTTATCGAAAGCAAAATTAAACCTATGGAATAAATAATAAAATAAAAACCATACCCTTGAGATGATAACCTCTTGAGTATGGTTCTTTTTTGCCATCAAAGACGCTTATCGGAAAAATCCCGCCGTAACCCCGCAAGTGCACGGGATAAAACGGGAAATTTTTTAAATATGAAACTATATTTTTCCGCCTTTCAAAATACGCTCCATGTTGGTAACCGTCACGTCGGTGAGATAATGTTCTATGGCTTCTGTTTGACGAAGCTCATCTTTCGTTTTATTCAGTCTGCAAAGAAAAGAATTAACCACCCCGTGACGGAAAAGCAAATATTCACCGAGAACACGGCCTTCTTCGGTGAGCGTAATATAACTGTATCTTTCGAAATTAACAAGTCCTCGCACTCTGAGTGCTCCCGCCATTCTCGATGCCGATGACGGCGATACGCCGAGCCTTGAAGACAAATCTTTAATTCTGACGGCTTCTCCCGTTCGGGATATCCTGTAAATCATTTCAAGGTAGTCTTCCATCGAACCGCTGAGATATGCCCCGTGCGCAGTCATGGCAGCTCTCGTCGAAAAAGTTCCGAAAATATCGGTCGGAATTTTCTTGTCTTCCATTAACGTTATTCCCCTTCGCTCATAAACTTACAGTAGGGACAGAAAGTTTCCCCGATACAAGATATGAAAGGAAATACGAAAATATGAAACAAAACGAGACAAAACTGACTTTGGATATGATATCTCCCGGAGAAAGTGCCGTTATGACGGGAACCGCAGCCGAAAATTCTATGAGAAGAAGACTTCGGGATATCGGTTTTTGCGACGGCGAAACGGTGAAGTGCGTCATGAGAAGCCCTCTCGGCGATCCTACGGCTTATCTTATAAGAGGAATTCTCATTGCACTCCGAAAAGAAGATTCAAGCCTTATAACAGTGAGAATATGATAAAGAATTTATTTAAAAAAGTCCGAAAGAGCGCACCCGAAGTGAAAATCGCTCTTGCGGGAGTGCCGAACGTCGGTAAGAGTACCGTGTTTAACGAGTTGACCGGGCTTAGGAGGCACACGGGAAACTGGACGGGAAAAACGGTCGACTGTGCGGAAGGAAATTTTGTTTTTCGAAAAACCGTTTGCTCCATCGTCGACCTTCCCGGTACCTATTCCGTGTTTGCGAGAAGCGCCGAAGAGAAAGAAGCCGAAAACTACATTTTAAACGGCGGCGCCGACGTCGTGCTTGCCGTATGCGATATGACCTCTCCCGAAAGAAGTTTGCCGTTTGCACTTCAAATACTCGAAATTACCGAAAAAGTCGTTATTTTCTTCAACCTCGCCGACGAAGCGGAAAAGAAAAATATAAAAATCGACTGCAAAAAGCTTTCTTCTCTTTTGGGTGTTCCCGTCGTTTCGGGCAGTGCCCGTAACAAAGACGGAATAAAAGAAGCACTCGACGCTTGCCTCAAAACGGCATTTTGCGAAAAAACGAAAGCTTTTTTGCCGACATACCCCGATTATATCGAAGAAAAAATCTCAGAGACCGATACACGTACCGAAAGAAGGGCAAAAATATGCCGAATATACGACTCGCCGTTAAACTTCGGCTTCGACGACGAGAACGAAATCAGAGACGTCATAGCATCGGTATTTGTTTCGGAATGCGACCGCCTGTGCCGTGAAGCGGTAAAAAGGGGAACATCGCGCCGTGCAAAGAAAGAGATTATTTTAGACAGGTTTTTCACGGGAAAGACGACGGGATTTCCCGTCATGGCACTTCTTATTACCCTTTTGTTCTGGCTTACGCTCAAAGGCGCAAATTACCCCTCAGAGGCCCTCTGGAGATTGCTTTATTCGGCAGGAGAGATTTTAAGGCATCATTTATCGGAACTTAATCTTCCGACGGCTCTTATAAGCTTTCTCGCCGATGGGATATACGGCACTACGGCAAGAGTCGTATCGGTTATGCTTATACCTATGGCGATATTCTTTCCGCTTTTCACTTTACTTGAAGATTTCGGTTATTTGCCCAGAGTCGCATTCAATCTCGACAGATGCTTTAAAAAATGCGGAGGATGCGGAAAGCAAGCGCTTTGCATGTGCATGGGACTCGGCTGCAACGCCGTCGGAATTTCCGGATGCAGGATAATCGACTCGAAACGTGAGAGACTGATTGCGATTTTCACAAATTCGTTTATTCCGTGCAACGGGCGTTTTCCGATTATTATCACCCTCATTTATTCTTTTGTTTTTACGTCCTCCGGCCTATTTTCGGAAATAGGATGCGCCGTCGCAATGACGGGAGTTTTGGCTCTTTCCGTAGGAGCAACCTTGATATCGTCCCGAATTCTTTCGAAAACGATTTTAAAAGGAGCTCCGTCTTCATTTACGCTTGAGCTTCCGCCGTACAGACCGCCGAAAATTTTCAAAACCGTTGCGACAAGCATCGTTGACAGAACCTTTAAAGTTCTGTTGCGTGCCGTCTCCGTTGCGGCTCCCGCAGGAGCTGTTATTTGGCTTTTCACAAACGTGAAAATCGGAAATTCAACACCTCTGTCGCTGTTGAATTCGTTACTTGACCCGATAGGCCGTCTGATGGGGCTTGACGGCACCGTGCTTTCGGCATTTATTCTCGGTTTGCCGGCAAACGAGACCGTCTTGCCGATGGCGCTTGCCTCCTATCTCTCGGAAAACACGGTTTCAAGCGTCGGTGCCGCTTGCGGTGAAATATTGACGGCAAACGGTTGGACACTCAAGACTGCCGTATGTGCCGTGATTTTCACCCTGTTCCATTGGCCCTGTTCAACATCGCTTCTGACCGTAAAAAAGGAAACGGGGAGTTTTAAATACATGCTCTTTGCCGCCTTTCTGCCGACGGCTTTCGGATTTGTCACGTGCTCTCTTGTCAACTTATTCTGGAGCCTTGTCGCACTGATATTTTAATGCACCTCGCTTTTTCAGCTTTCGCTCTTTACTTTTCGCTCCGTTTCGTGTATTATATATGAGGGGGTGACAAAATTGACGGCTGTTAAAGGACTATCAAACGACCCGTATTTCAACCTTGCGGCGGAAGAATTCATGCTGAGCGAAACCGAAGACGACGTTTTTATGCTCTGGCAAAACGACCGCTCCGTCATTATCGGCAAAAATCAAAACGCATGGTCGGAGATAAACTCCGCATATACCGAAAAAAACGGAATAAAAATCGCCCGCAGAATGACGGGAGGAGGGGCTGTCTTTCATGATCTCGGAAACGTGAATTTCACTTTTATAACCGATGCATCGGAAGACAACACCATGAATTTCAAACTCTTCACCTCACCCATAATCGACGCACTCGGAGATATGGGAATCGACGCACGCCTTGACGGACGAAACGACCTTATCGCCGGCGGATTCAAAATTTCCGGCAATGCGGAATGTGTTGCCGAAAGCAAGTTTTCGAAAAAACGCATTTTACATCACGGAACACTTCTTTTTTCCTCCGACATGCAAGAACTTTCGACATCTCTGAGCGTAAGCAAATCAAAGCTCAACTCAAAGGGAATCAAAAGTGTTCGATCACGGGTTTCGAATATCACGTCGATAGAAGGTTATAGAGGCCCTCTTTGCGTCGACGATTTTATCGACGGACTTTTTTCGAAAATATCACTCGGCAAAAAGCGCTGTCTCACACCCGACGAAGTCTGCGGTGTGCAAAAACTTTGCGACGAAAAATATTCCCGTCCCGAATGGATTTGGGGCACGCCGTTCGAATTCGATTACAAATCCGAAAAGCGTTTTTCTTTCGGAACCGTGCGGTGCGAGGCCGTGTGCAAAAAAGGAATTATTCAAAGCATCCGTATAACGGGTGACTTTTTCGGCACGGGGAATATTTCGGAAATGGAGACGGCGCTCACGGGGGTTTTATGCAACAGGGAAAAAATCAGGGAAGCTCTGCTTGCAATGTCACGTCCCGTTGACGAATATATAAAAGGGGCATCTTGCGAAGATATTTCGGCCCTTGCCGTACCCGACGGCAACACGGAGGATATGCGATGAATTACGACGGATATGCGGTACTGTCCAAAGTTTACGATATTTTAAACGACCAAATCAACTACGACGATTGGGCAGAGCACATTCACTCTTTGATATCGAAATATAAAACGGTCGACACGTCTCTCGTGCTTGATCTCGGTTGCGGCACGGGAAAAATGACTTTTGCGCTAAGCAAACTCGGATACGATATGACGGGAATCGACATAAGTCCCGAAATGCTTTCGCAAGCACGTGAGACTCTTGAAAACGAGGGGATCGACAACGTTTTGCTTTTGTGCCAGGATATGACCGACTTTGAACTTTACGGAACGGTAGATGCGGCGGTTTGCTGTCTTGACGGCATAAATCACCTAACAAATCCGGGAGACGTAAAAAAATGCTTCAGTCTCGTACACAATTACCTTGTGCCCGGCGGACTTTTCATTTTCGACCTCAACACGCCTTTTAAATTCGAAACGGTGTACGGCAGCAACGACTATGTTATGGAAGACGACGGTGTATTGTTTGCGTGGCAAAACGATTACGATAAATCGAAAAAAACGTGTTCTTTTTACATGAGTGTTTTCACGGAAGACGAAAACGGAAAATGGTCACGTGAAGACGGAGTGCAGTGCGAAAAATGCTTTTCCCTTGCGGGAATAAAAAGATTTCTCTCACAAAGCGGTTTTGAGCTTCTTTCCGTTACCGACGGATACTCTTTCGACACCCCGCCGTATGACTGTGACAGATGGTGCATTACGGCAAGGTGCATTAAATAACGCTGTGTGCGAAAACGAAAATAAAAATCCGAAATCGGTGTTTGATTGATACAATCACCTTGACGCAACCTCAGATTTTTTGAGTATCTGCTTTAAGGGGATTATATCGCAAAACACCTGTTTCGGATTTTTAAATTGCGAAAATTCAAACCTCGCACGGTTTCTTTTTCTCGATAAGCTCCGTTAAAAATCAGTAATTTCTCACGAACTCATTTATTATATTCACGGAATTTGCGGCTGCGATTTCGGCGAATGCGGGATAATCCATCTCCGATTTTCCGTCGGCATTATCCGAAATAGCTCTGACAACGGCAAAAGGCACACGGTTCACGTAGCACACGTGTCCGACGGCACCTCCCTCCATTTCACATGCAACGGCGTTGAATTCACCGACGATTTTCTTTTTCGTTTCGGCATCCGCAACGAATCTGTCTCCCGATGCTATAATTCCTTTTTTGCACTTTACGCCGACGCTTTCGATAACCTCAAAGAGCCTGTCCGCAAGCGCTTTGTCGGCGGGGATTTCTATTATGTTTATTCCCGAAATAAGTCCGACGGGATCTCCTATCGCCGAAGTATCCATGTCATGCTGTACGACAGACGTCGAAAGCACAACATCGGCAGTCGACAGTTCCTCGCAAAGAGAACCGGCAACTCCCGTATTGATTATCAAATCGGGAGAGTAGAAGTTTATCATAGCTTCGGTGCAAAGTGCCGCAAAAACTTTTCCTATACCGCATTTTGCGACAACAACTTCTTTTCCGAAAAGTCTTCCCGAAACAAACGTGATTTGGGAAATGACTTTTTCTTTTTTGTTTTCGATTAATTTTTTTATGCCGTCGACTTCGACGTCCATAGCGCCTATTATTCCTATCATCGATTATTCCTCCGGATTTATGTATTTCCAATACGATGCGATGTAATTTACCCCCGACCACACGGTCATAACGGTCATGAACGCCATTGTCAGGTACGACAAGACGTGATAATCCCTGAACGGTGTAAAGGGAAGAATTACAGGTTCAAGCATAACGGTACATACGCATATAATCTGCGAAACGGTTTTTATCTTTCCGAGCATGTTCGCCGCAACCACAATTCCGCTTTTCCCCGAAACGACAAGTCTCATGGAAGTCACGGCAAGTTCCCTGAAAATCACGATTGCCGCCGCCCACACGAAAGTGCTCTTTAAATCGGAGTACTCGTCCTTTACCAAAATGGCAAGCAGTGCCGCAAATACGATGAATTTATCGGCAAGCGGATCCATGAATTTCCCGAAGTCGGTAATTAAATTATATTTCCTTGCGATTTTCCCGTCCAGCATATCGGTTATGCACGTGACAATAAAAATCGCCGCTCCCACCGTTCTCGAAAGAGTTTCTCCGAGAGGCAGAGCTACCACGACTACAAGAAAAACAGGAGTCATAAAAAGTCTGAACACAGTCAGTTTATTCGGAAGATTTAATTTCATATTATTTCCTTTCCCAATAGCCCAAAAAATCAAAGTATTTTTTCGGCGCCGCTTTTTCTGACCGACAAAACACAACACGAATTTTCGCCGAAAAAGCTTTCCGTATATTTTTTAAATTCCCCCGTCAAATCGGTAGGGACAAACGCTTGCACCGTTCCCGCAAATCCGCCGCCGTGAACTCTGACGGCGCCTTTTTCTCCGAGAAAAGATTCGGCAAGATATAAAGCAAGGGCCACTCCCTCGTTTTTTGTATCGGCAGGCGAAAATACGTTCTGAAGATACTTGTAACTTGAATTTCCCGATGCGGAAACGTCACGCAAAAAAGCTGCGATATCATTTCTTTTTGCGGCTTCAACCTGTCGGCCGACACGCTCGTTTTCATCGAAAAAGTGAAACGTTCTGAGAAGCGCACGGTCACCCGCACATCGCCTTATGCGAAATGCACTTTCCGCAACCTTTTCCCTTGTCGTCTCCCGAAGATTCGAAACGCCGAGAATGCCTGCGACTTCTTTCATTTCACGGGGAACGGCGGCATAGTCGTCGTTCAAATCGGCGTGACTTGCTCCCGTATTTATTATACAAAGCGCATATCCCTCTTTTTCGAAATCGAAATCGAGTTTTTCGTAAATTACCCTATCGGCGTTTTCGAAATCGACGGTTATAAGCCCGCCGACAGCGGACGATGCCTGGTCCATAAGACCGCAGGGCTTTCCGAAAAATACGTTTTCGGCGTACTTTGATATTTCGGCAAGCTTCATCGGCTCAACCGAACCCTCGTTGTAGAACGACGAGAGTATTTCGGAAACGGTGACTTCAAACGCCGCCGACGATGAAAGACCGCTGCCTTTCGGTACATTTGAAACCGTATATGCATCAAATCCGCCGACTTTCAAAGAATTTTTCAGAAAAGCGTTTTCGACCCCCGCAATTATCGCCGACGATTTAAAATAATTTTCCGTATTCGGTTCAACCGCATCCTGCGGTTTTACAACGTCTTCGTCAAAGCCTTCGCTTTTAATTCGAATAATTCCGTCCTCTCTCGGTGACGCAACGGCAATAACCGACAGATTTACGCTTGCCGCTATAACCCGACCGGCATTGTGATCGGTGTGATTTCCCGATATTTCGCTCCTTCCGCCGACGGAAAAAACACTTATATCCCGTCCGTCGCCGTAAAGTTTCGAAAATTCGCACAACGCACCGACAATCCTCTCTCTTTCGGCACCTGTTTTATCTTTCCGTATACCGAGATTTTCCGTGATAACCGAGTCAATACCTCCGCTCTCGATATAGCAAATCGCATCTTTGATTTTCATACTTTCCCCCGTCATAGCTCCCGTTTCGGTTTTATTTTCCCGAGAGAACTCCTTTCAGTACTTTTAAGTCTCTTAACGTAACGCTTCCGTCGTAATTTAAGTCGCAAAGAGAATAAATATATTCGTCGTTCTCGCTTCCGCCCAACACTTTTTTCATTATTTTCAAATCACGTATACCGATACTGCCGTTTGAGTCAAGGTCGCCCGCAAGAAAATACTCGTATTCGCAAATCACTCCGCATTCGGTGCAAAGTTTTCCTCTGAACCCTTTTTCCGCCTTGATAAGATCGGATTTTACAAAGACCGACCATGAGTTTGAAACGGAGTGCCCCGTTGCGGGTATTTCTTTCGTCTTTAAAATCTCACCGCAAACGGAGCAACTCAGCGCTTCAAGTCCGCTTTCCGTGCATGTCGGATCGTGCAACACCGTCCATTTTTCACTTTCTTTGTGTCCCGTCGGCATAATTTCCATTTCATCCGAAATCTCTCCGCAAACGGAGCACAGACGCCCGACAATACCGTTTTCCGTGCACGTCGGCACTTTGACTAACGAAAGATTTTCCGAAAATTCGTGTCCCGTTGCGGGAATAATATCGCTTTCTTCGCAATAACCGCAAAGAGTGCATATTTTTCCCGTGTAACCGTAGCCCTCACACGTCGGAGATATTTTATATTCTT